>CAZDFM010000022.1:0-2187 GCA_964504465.1 uncultured Pseudobdellovibrionaceae bacterium
AAATCTGGCTTAACGTCCATGCTGGAGTTTTCGTCTATCCAGGTGCTGAACTTGCTCGATTTATTCTTCGTGAATCAAAAAAGGATCCAATTGATCCAGAAGAGATGACTAAGAAAATTCGTTCTATTTTTCTAATTGGACATCAGCGAACTTTTGAAGACGACCCGCGATTTGGATTTATAGTCCTCTCTGAAATTGCATCGCGAGCTCTTTCGCCCGGAATTAACGATCCCGGTACCGCCATTGAAATCATTGGAAGCCTACTAAGATTATTCTCTAAAACTGAAGAAGTTTGCAAAGAGCCTTTAGATCGCTGGTGGAGTCAATCTGTGCATTTAAAACCTGTCATTCCTGATGAGCTTTTAGATGATGCCTTTCAGGTCTTATCGCGCGACGGTGCGGCTACTGTCGAGGTCGGAATTTTCTTACAAAAAGCCTTAGGAGCAATACAGCTTTACCCAGAATTTAAAGACGCCGCTGCCGCCCGCGCACAGCGAAGTCTGGAGCAAAGCTCACAAGCTATAGAAAATCAGTATGATCTCGACCGTCTCCAAAGAGCTTCGAGCTGGCTAAGAGAATCGAATTCTTAAAAAACAGCTCCTTAGAGTTTTGCGCTTCTTAGTCTAAGGGAGTTGGCTATCACCGATACCGAACTTAAACTCATAGCTAGACTTGCGAACATGGGGCTGAGTAAAATTCCAAAAAATGGATACAGTAAACCTGCTGCGACCGGCACTCCTAAAGCGTTGTAGAAAAAGGCGAAGAATAAATTCTGCCTGATGTTCTTCATAGTTTGCTGACTGAGCTTGTGGGCCCGCACTATTCCGAGCAGGTCGCCTTTTACCAATGTTACCGAGGCAGATTCCATCGCAACATCAGTGCCTGTGCCCATGGCGATTCCAACATCGGCTTGTGCTAAGGCTGGGGCGTCGTTGATTCCGTCACCTGCCATTGCAACCCTTTTGCCTTCTGCTTGAAGCCGCTTTACGACTGCGTTTTTTTGATCCGGTAAAACTTCGGCTTCAAAGGCGTCGATGCCTACTTCTTTTGCCACAGAACGGGCTGTATGTTCGCTGTCACCCGTAAGCATTATAACTTCAATACCTTTGCTGTGAAAGTAAGAGACTGCCTCAATGGCTGATTCTTTAATTGGATCTTTTACTGCGAGCACTCCTGCCGGTTTATTATCGATCGCAATTAACATTGCGCCGTGACCGGTTTTTTGAAGTTCTTCTGCAAGTTCCACAAGTTTTTCTGAATCAATCTTAAAATCGCTCATTAAGCGTTTGTTGCCGATTAAAACTTCGTGGCCGCTTACGTTTCCTTTTAAGCCGCGCCCGGTGAGGGACTCAAAGTTTCCGACTTTAGAGAGCGCGAGCTTTTTCTCTTTTGCTGCCTCGGTGATTGCTTCGGCCAAAGGATGTTCGCTTACTCTCTCTAACGAGGCTGCAAAACTTAGTACTTGGTTTTCAGTAAAGCCTTCAAGTGCTTTGACCGAGGCAAGCTTGGGCTTTCCTAGAGTGAGTGTTCCGGTTTTATCTACGATCAAAGTTGTGATTTTCTCAAGTGCCTCTAGAGCTTCTGCGTTTTTAATTAAGACGCCATGAGTGGCACCTTTGCCTGTTCCGACCATAATGGACATCGGGGTCGCAAGGCCTAAAGCACACGGACATGCGATAATCAAAACGGCGACCGAATTTAAGATTGCATAAGTCATTGCGGGTTCAGGGCCTGCAATCATCCAAACAACGGCGGTGAGAACCGCAATTAAAACCACCGCGGGCACAAAGTAGCTCGAAACTAGATCGGCGAGCTTTTGAATGGGTGCGCGACTTCGCTGTGCTTGCGAAACCATTTTTACGATTTGTGAAAGTAGCGTGTCTTTGCCTACTCGCGTGGCTTCAAAAATAAAGGTACCCGAACCGTTAATCGTGGCACCAGTAACTGAGTTACCCACAGTCTTTTCAACAGACATGGGCTCACCCGTGATCATGGACTCATCAACTGAGCTGTTACCCTCAAGCACTTTGCCGTCGACCGGAATTTTTTCGCCCGGCCGAACACGTAGACGGTCCCCTACATGAACGTGCTCAAGTGGAATGTCCTCTTCGACACCATTGCTATGAATTCTTCGTGCCGTTTTAGGAGCTAATCCTAAGAGTGCACGAATCGCATTCCCGGTTTGGC
>CAZDFM010000022.1:2197-10171 GCA_964504465.1 uncultured Pseudobdellovibrionaceae bacterium
GCCTTGAGCTCAAGCACTTGTCCTACAAGTACGAGAGTAATGATGACAGCAGCCGCTTCAAAATAAAGTGGAACCATGCCTCCATGAGCTCTGAGGTTTTCGGGAAAAATATTCGGAAACCAGGCCGCAAAGACGCTATAAAGATAGGCGACGCCCGTTCCAATCGCGATAAGGGTGAACATATTTAGATTTCGGCTCTTAACCGAAGCCCAACCGCGCTCAAAAAACGGGAGCCCCGCCCAAAGTACAACTGGAGTAGCTAACACAAACTGTAGTCCTGCATAAAGCCAATGCGGCATTGCATGTTGAACCGGTTGGCCAGGGATTAAATCCGACATCGCAAGTAAAAACAGGGGGACTGAAAACACAATGCTGAGTTTAAGCCGTCTGGTGAAATCTATGAGTTCAGGATTTTTTTCTTCTTCTAAGCTCACCTCTTCGGGCTCAAGCGCCATTCCACAGATCGGGCAACTGCCCGGGCCCTTTTGGCGCACTTCTGGGTGCATAGGACAAATGTAGATCTTCTCAAGGTCTTCGGCTTGAACTGGGACTTCGGTCTCATTGAGATACTTTAAAGGTTCGGCGTCGAACTTGGTTTTGCACTTCGGATTACAAAAATAATAAGAGTGTCCTTCAAATTCGGAGTGACCGCCTTTTGCGGTTTTGGGATCAATCATCATTCCACACACGGGGTCTTTTACGAGATCCTTCCCAGTGTGATTACAGTTTGTGTGGTGATGCTCATGTTTATGTGCATGTTGCATAAATACCTCCGATTCAGGCCCTAGCATCCTCCTTCCAAGGCTTGGAAGGTCAAGCCAAAAGTCTCATTTGTCACAAATTGATCGAAACCCGACAATTTGTTGACCTTCCAATAGTGGGAAGCTTTAGAGTGTTCTTGTTGAAGGAGACCTCTTTATGAATATCGGAGAAGCGGCCAAAGCCTCGGGGATCAATGCAAAGCTTATTCGGCATTACGAATCTATTGGGATTGTCCCAAAACCCAGCCGGTCAGACGCAGGCTACAGAGTGTACTCTGAAGCCGACGTCCATATCCTGTCTTTTGTGAAACGAGCGCGCGGCCTTGGCTTTCCAATGAAAGAAATAAAAAAGTTAGTCAGCCTTTGGCGCAATCGTTCGCGGGCAAGCTCTGACGTCAAACAATTGGTGCAAACCCATATTAAAAATTTAGATTCTAAAATCGAAGAACTCGAAGCTATGCGAGACAGCCTTCGCCATCTTGCTCGAAACTGCCACGGCGACAATCGGCCTGACTGCCCGATTCTAGAAGACTTGGCCATTACGAAAGCCAATTAGGAGTTTGAAATGAAATATAAAGTCGTTTTAATTATTGTGACTCTTGTACTCAGTTTAGTCGCGATCCCCTCGGCCTTTGCCAAAACCGTCCGCTACGAACTTGTAATTCGAAATGAAAAAATTAACTTAAGCGGTAAAAAGGAAGTCGACTTTGCTTTAACCGTCAATGGCGGCATCCCCGCCCCAACGCTTGAATTCACCGAAGGCGATGAGGCCGAGATTCTAGTTAAAAATGAACTTCCCAAAGAAGAAGTCTCAATTCATTGGCATGGGATCTTGCTTCCACCTGAAGAAGATGGTGTGGCTTACGTTAACACACCTCCCATTTTTCCAGGTAAGTCGCGATTATTTAAATTTAAAATTCGTCAAAACGGGACCTATTGGTACCACTCGCATACTGCGGTTCAAGAGCAAAAAGGTGTGTACGGAGCTTTGATCATTCATCCAAAAAAGAAAGCTTTCGCTTACGATAAAGATGCCGTTTTAGTTTTAAGTGACTGGTCCGACGAAAACGCAGATCAAATCGTTCGAAATCTGCGAAAAGACGGCGACTACTATCTCTATAAAAAAGATTCGGTCCGTTCTTACTTAGGCGCATTGAAAGCTGGTGGTTTAAAGCCCCATCTTTCTAATGAATGGCAACGAATGGGCGGAATGGATCTATCTGATGTGGGCTACGATGCATTTTTAATTAACGGTAAAAGAGATTCGCACCTTTTAACAGCTCATCCCGGTGAAAAAATTCGGCTTCGTATCATTAACGCTGCGGCATCAAGTTACTTCTACGTTTCAATGGGAGTACCGATGCAAGTTGTCTCTGCAGATGGAGTGGACGTTAAACCTACGATGACAGATGAACTCCTTATGGGTATGGCCGAAACCTACGATGTCCTGTTCACTGTGCCTGAGCATAAAAACTATGAACTTCGTGCGACCGTACAAGATGTGACGGGCTATGCCTCAGCTTGGATTGGGATGGGTGAAAAAGTTTTGGCACCTTCAAAACCACTCCCGAATATGTACGAGGGAATGAATCATTCTGCACATGCGGGTGCGGACCATTCTACTCACGCTTCTCACAATGTTGAAGGTACTTCAGCGCATCAAGGTCCTACGGGGCATAGTTCAGTTGAGAAAATTGACCACTCTGGACATCATGGCCATGACGAGCATAAGAAGACAGCGGACCATTCAGAACATGCGGAGCACGCGACCCACAAGGCGCCGACGCCGATCGATTGGAGTACACAGTCCGATGCGATGTTAAAACAAAACTCTGCGGCTCGTGATTTTGCAGAGCACTCTGGTAAGGTTGAAACCCTAACAGTAGATTCGCTTGAAGCGCTACAGCCCACCACTCTCCCCCAAAATGCAAAAGTACACGATGTGAAGCTCGTGTTAGGTGGCGATATGGAGCGCTATGTTTGGCATATTAACGGCAAAGCGATTCAGCAGGATCGTTTGCTGATGATTAACAAGGGAGAAGTGATTCGTTTTACTTTTGAAAACGAAACTATGATGCATCACCCGATGCACTTTCATGGCCACTTCTTTCGCGTAATAAACGACAAGGGCGAACGCTCACCTCTTAAACATACTGTCGATGTGCCTCCACATGGTTCGAGAACGATCGAATTTTATGCGAATGAACCCGGGCAGTGGATGCTTCACTGTCATAACCTCTATCATATGAAAAACGGCATGGCGCGAGTGGTTCGTTACAGTGATTACAAGCTGACTCCCGAAATGGAGGAGCACGACAAACACGACCCGCATTTGCACGAACACCTTTATACTCACACCCAGCTTGAGGCTGCGAGCAACCACGCAAAAGGGCAATTCCGTTTAATCCGAACTTGGGATGAAATTGATCTTGAAGTTGAAGCTGCGAACATCGAGGGGAAGAACTTTTCGGTCGGTGAAGAGTGGGAAACCGAAGGAGATCTGGTCTACCGTCGCTGGTTCTCAAATTATTTTAATATTTTTGGTGGCGGCACACTTTACCACGAAGAAGGCTATGGAAGTTTGGGTGTTGGCTACATTCTCCCACTCCTTATTGAGACGGCGGTCTCAGTAAACCACGAGGGCAAGTTTCGCTTTGATGTAGAAAAACGTTTTCAGTGGACTAAAAACTTCTTTTCAGATGCAGAGTTTACTTGGCGTCCCGACTGGGGCGGAGAACGAGATTCAGAATTCGAAATCAGCCTTATGTACGGACCTTCATGGCATTGGTCAGCGGGTCTAATGTTTACTGAAAAAAGTGCGGGTTTAGGTGCGCAGGCTCAGTTTTGAGAGATTTGTTCGAGGTAAATTTTAAGCGATGCGAGCAGAGACTTATAAACTGAAGGGTCTTGAATTCCCTTGAGAGTTGCGTAAAAACCCTCATGAGTCATGACTATGAAAAGAGCCGCTTGTTTGACGTTGATGGACTTTTTCACAAAACCGTTCTTTTGTCCGCGTTTGAGTTCATGGGCGAGTTCGTCCACCCAAAACTTTAAAACCTTCTCGAGCCTCTGTTGAAAGCCACGGTCAATCGGACTCATTTCTTGAACGAGATTATTTAAAGGACAGCCAAGCCTTAGCGCATTTAAGCTCTGATCTCCGATTAAGGTTTTGATCTGATGCAAAATCCCTTCGATTGGATTTTCGAAGCTTCTTAGTGGCTCAATCCAACGCTCCGTGATCATCGGTAAGATTACGTCTTCAACCAGCGAGTAGCCTAAGTCTAACTTAGTTGGAAAAATATGATAAAAAGCGCCCTTGGTATAAGTAGTTTTTGAACAATATCGTCAATACTTACACCTTGAAATCCGTGCGCGTAAACTTCTTTAAACGCAGCGTTCAAAAACGCCTTGCGGCTTTCTTCAAGATTACGAGGTTTGTTTTTAGATCTAGTTTTAGGCCTAACGGCGAGGTCTTTTTGCAAGACTAACTCCTGGTTGACTCAAGGCAAAGTATTACATACTACTTAGTATGTAAAGTTAATTTCGTCTTTAGTAGAAAGGAAACGAAAGTATGGAATATCAAAAAACCTATAACCCTGTCGGATGGTTTGAAATCTATGTTGATGAAATGCCTCGAGCTAAAAAGTTTTACGAAGGCGTTTTTAAAACCAAGCTTGAAGGACTCGCCAATCCAGGAACCGAAGACCAAGGTTTAGAAATGTGGTCTTTCCCCGGCAATATGACGGCTTATGGTGCGCCCGGCGCACTCGTTTCGATGTCGGGTTATCCGGCTGGCAAAAACAGCGTGATCATTTATTTTAGCTGCGAAGATTGTAAGATTGAAGAAACTCGCGTTCGTGAATTTGGTGGTCGAGTTGAAAAGCCCAAAATGGCAATAGGTGAGTACGGCTTTATTTCTATTTGCATCGACAGCGAAGGTAATGTGATCGGCCTTCATTCAATGAAATAATACTTAAACAAGGAGGACCGACATGAGCGCACATAGATTTACAATTTGTCTCTGGTTTGACGTGGTGGGCCCATTTTTAAGTTCAATGGATCCGTTTCGTTCGTCGTAACCTGTGATACACAAGAAGAAGTCGACTACTATTGGAACAAACTCACTGCCCAAGGCGGCGAAGAAGTTCAATGTGGCTGGCTGAAAGATAAGTTCGGTGTTTCATGGCAGATCGTGCCTTCAGCATTTCAGAAAATGATGGCAAGCTCAAATAAGGCAGGCGTAAGCCGCGCCATGCAGGCTATGTTCACTATGAAAAAGTTCGATATCGCAAAGCTTGAACAAGCTTATCAAGGTTGAGAAATTTTAAAAGCCCGATAAGGTATCGGGCTTCTTTTTGACTGCTTTTGTTTGGCCCGCTACTTTCTACTTTAAGAAAACAAGCTGGGGTGCGCACTCAGCGCATAATTTCATGTCTTTTACAGGGGGTCTTTGGGCCAGCGAAAAGGCGGCACCCTCTCAATATTGCGATATCAACAAATTTTGTCATGCTTCGTGATTCACCAATATTGCCTATGCTAGCGTCTGGACAGTTATTCATAGGAGTAAAGTATGAGTTTTAAAAACCTTTGGTACGCTTTTGCCGCAGTTGTTATCTCATCCTTCGCGGTGCTGATCTTTTATGGGGTCGAGATATATCGAAAAGCTCCGCCCATCCCAGCACAAGTGGTTTCTGAAAGCGGAGAAGTCATTTTTACTGGCGAAGATATTAAAGATGGCCAAAACGTATGGCAATCTATGGGAGGGCAACAGGTCGGATCAATTTGGGGTCATGGCGCTTATGTCGCGCCCGACTGGACTGCAGACTGGCTTCATCGCGAAGCCGTTTTCATGTTGGAAAACTGGGCGCAGGCAGATTTTCAGAAGCCGTTTGATGAGATCAACGAAGAACAAAAGTCGGCGCTCATAGCGCGGCTAAAAAGCGACGTCCGTCGAAACACCTTTTCTAATGAAAACAAGACGATCACTGTTTCTAACGCTCGTGTTTCGGCAATAAGTTCTAACAGTGCTCACTACACTTCTCTTTTTATGGATGATGCAGCACTCGAGGACCTTCGCGAGGCTTACGCGATTCCTGCAAATACAATTAGAGATCCCGAACGTATGCGAAAGATGAATGCATTTTTCTTTTGGGCGACATGGGCGACTGTTACAGAACGCCCCGGCGAAAAGATTACTTACACGAATAACTGGCCACCCGAAAAACTCGTCGGAAATGAACCTACTGGTTCTTTGCACCTATGGACCGGCTTCAGCGTCATAATATTACTGGCGGGAATCGGTCTTCTTACCTTTTATTATGCTACGAACCGCGACGACCACATTGACGTGTCGACATTACCAAAACAAGATCCATTGCTCGCGTTAAACCCAACCCCCTCGATGCGAGCCACATTGAAATATTTTTGGGTCGTCGCTGCACTCATTGTAGTGCAAGTGCTACTTGGCGCTGTGACTGCACACTACGGTGTCGAAGGAACCGCCTTCTATGGGTTCCCACTTGCAGAGTATTTGCCGTATTCGGTTACGCGTACATGGCATGTGCAGCTTGGTATATTCTGGATTGCAACCTCGTGGCTGGCGACAGGGCTTTTTATCGCACCTGCCGTTTCGGGACATGAGCCTAAGTTTCAGCGAGCAGGGGTTAACTTTCTATTTTTCTGTCTACTTATCATTGTCGTCGGCTCACTAGCGGGGCAATGGTTCGGAGTGATGCAACGTCTAGATTTGGTAGAAAACTTCTGGTTTGGTCATCAAGGCTACGAGTATGTAGATCTTGGTAGATTTTGGCAGATCTTTTTATTGGTCGGTTTATTCCTCTGGCTTTTACTTATGGTTAGAGCGATCTGGCCAGCCTTTCAAAACGCTAAAGAGAATCGTCACCTACTCGCTCTCTTTTTAATTTCGTGTGCTGCAATTGCGATCTTTTACGGCGCTGGAATGATGTGGGGTCGACAGACAAACCTCGCGATTGCCGAATACTGGCGATGGTGGGTGGTGCATCTTTGGGTCGAAGGCTTTTTCGAAGTCTTCGCGACTGTGGTGATTGCATTCTTATTTGTTCGAATGGGTCTTTTAAATTCTCGGCTCGCAACGGGAACAGTTCTTTTTTCTACAGTTATATTCTTAACAGGTGGTATTCTTGGTACCTTCCACCATCTCTATTTTTCTGGCACCCCCACAGCGGTCCTTGCGATCGGTGCATCTTTTAGTGCACTCGAATGCGTACCGCTTATTTTGATCGGCTTTGAAGCCTATCACAATTTAAAGCTCGGCAAATCTACGCCTTGGCTGAAAGCTTATAAGTGGCCGATTTATTGTTTTGTTGCAGTCGCGTTCTGGAACTTCTTGGGAGCTGGAATTTTTGGCTTTCTTATCAACCCCCCAATTGCGCTCTACTATATGCAAGGCCTTAACACAACGCCGCTTCACGGACACACCGCCCTCTTTGGAGTTTATGGGGTTCTTGGAATCGGTCTGATGCTTTTTGCACTTAAAGGGCTGGCGGCAAAGAATGCTTGGAAAGATGGAGTCATTAGCTTTGCATTTTGGAGTATTAATATTGGTTTACTTCTAATGGCTCTGCTGAGCTTATTGCCGCTTGGACTTTTACAAACTATTGCAAGCGTCGAACATGGGCTTTGGTATGCGAGGTCGGCTGAGTTTATGCAAACTCCAAGAATGGATGTAATCCGATGGCTTCGTGTTATCGGTGATACGATCTTTTCTTTAGGCGCACTCGCGCTTGGCTGGTTTGTTATTGGGCTTAAAACAGGACATTCATTAAATACGAATGTCGATTTATCAAAAGAGGACTATCCCGGAAAGCCCGTATAAAAGTAAATAGCATCAATTAATTTCGATAAGTATCGCTACTACTAAATAAAGAACGGGAGCAAGGATTAGACCTATTCGAGCTCCCTGAGTTGCTAACAGTAAACCGATGGTACCTAAAGCAGTCATTTCAGCTCCCCATCCAAAGAGGGCTATGGCATTTAGTGGATAATCTCTTAGCGACATAAGCGGTAGAAATGCCGATGCCGCGAAAATGAAAAGTCCTACCCGAAACTGCAGTGATTGATGTGGGCGGAAACGTAACCGCTTAAGGAAGGCCATCAAAAATAAAGCTGCCGCTTGAGTTATGAACAACCAGGCAAAATATTTTGAGGCCCAATTGATGCTTGTGAAATGCTG
>CAZDFM010000022.1:10181-12058 GCA_964504465.1 uncultured Pseudobdellovibrionaceae bacterium
GAAGGTGATAAACCGCACCTGTCCACAACCAGCCAAGTGCCGCGACCGTAAACGCAAATCTCGCGCTGCCTTTAAAGGCGGAATACACCATCAACAGTGATGCAAGAATAAACGCTATCTGACCAGGCCAAAGCCATTCATTATAGGCCGATAGCATTGAAAAATAACTTTCGCGCGAGAAAAGAATAAAATCTCTTACGCTATAACTGAGCAAAAAATCTTTCATAACGACCGAACGATTTTGACCATCTTTTCGCGGTCTGCATGAGTTGGAAGTCGTCCTACTCCTGCTTGCATATTTTCACGCATATGTTGAGTTTTTGAAGTCGCCGGAATGGCACAAGTAATTGCCGGATGAGAAACAACGAATTTCAATAGAAAGTCGGGCCAGTTTTTGCAACCCAGCTCTGCGGCGGCTGCGGGAAAAGGTTTTTTCTTAAGATCCCGAATGAGATCTCCGCCCCGAAAGGGTCGATTGGCGATGACTGCAATTTTTCTTTTCTCAGCGAGCTTAAGTATGCGTTCTTCAACTTCTCGGTCACGAATATTGTAAGTCACCTGCACAAAATCTAAGGGATGATTTTGCATGATCTTCTCAAGATCTGAGTGCCTTCGACCATGAGAAGTTGTCACCCCGATATGTGCAAGTTCACCTTTTTCTTTCATTTTAAAAAGTGTTTTTAAATGATTTTCCCAATTGTCGAGATTGTGAACTTGAATAAGATCAAATTTTTTTAAGCCCCAAAGCCGGTGCGAATCCCTAATTTGTAAAACACCTTCTTCAGTCGACGAGGTCCACACCTTTGTCGCTGAAAACAAACTTTTGGGATACTTTAGGTTTTTAAGCCCATATCCCACCACCTCTTCGGCAGAGGCATACATCGGAGATGAGTCAATCATGCCGCCGCCTGCAGCAAAGAACTCGCGCAGAACTTCGACTCGAGCCTGTCTAAGCCGAATATCTTGACCGACATTAAAAGTAATCCAAGTCCCCATACCAATAACAGGTAGAGCAATTCCTGAAGAGGGAATCTTTTTTCGAATCTGTTCAGGTTTTTCTGGTTGCGCTCTAGCTGGCAAAACAAGTGCCGCAGTAGACAGTGCCAGAAGCTGCATAAAGTGCCGACGTGAGTAGCTCATCGAGCACCACTTTAACTTCTGATTTTTCCCTTTAGCAATTTTATTACTATTTTGTGTAGCAAAATGGCTTTATTCAAGACGCGAGCATGAATTAGTTGTTGCTTCAGCTCTCTATTCTGGTAGCTCATACACATGCAAACATTTATTAGATTTTGCGCTCTTTTTTTATTTCTCTTCATTAGTTTTGCGGCTGGCGCTGCGGGCCTAAAACCGACTGATGTAATTTACGGGGTAGTCCCTCCTTTTTTCGGAGAGAATCCCCTTAAAGATGTCACTCGACGTTTGCCGCATCTGCAAGAAATGGGTGTGAATGTTTTGTGGCTCTCCCCCATTCAAGAAAGTGATGACATTGGAGCGATCAATTATTCCGTCACCGATTATTTTAAATTAAGGCCAGATTTTGGGACCGAAAGTGATCTTAAAGAGCTGGTCGGCGAAGCGCACCGAAGAAAAATCAAAGTCATACTCGACTTTGTCCCCAATCACACGTCGAGCAAACATCCTTATTTCTTAGACAGTCTCGAACATGGAGCAAGATCGCCTTATTACGATTTCTATGAGCGAGATGAAAATGGTGATCATCAGTTCTACTTTGATTGGGATTACTTACCTAATCTCAACTACAAAAACCCTTTTGTTAGAGAAATGATGGAGAAAGCATTTAAGCATTGGATGAACGAGTATTCCATCGATGGCTTTCGGATTGACGTTGCGTGGGGAATTCGCGAACGAGATCC
>CAZDFM010000022.1:12068-12344 GCA_964504465.1 uncultured Pseudobdellovibrionaceae bacterium
ATTATGCTTGCCGAAGCCTCAGCTCGAGACAGCTACTACTTAAAAGCCGGTTTTGATATTGCCTATGACTGGACAGAAGAACTCGGCCACTGGGCATGGAGAGATGTCTTTGAGAAAAACGCCGGCTTGGCAGGACGACTCGATCGAGCGCTTAAGAATTCAAGAAATTCTAACGGGAAACTTCTCAGATTTTTGAACAATAATGACACTGGAATTCGATTTGTCACTCGTCATGGTATCCAAAAAACTAAAGTGGCTGCAGTTCTTCAATATACC
>CAZDFM010000023.1:0-5505 GCA_964504465.1 uncultured Pseudobdellovibrionaceae bacterium
ACCCAAGAACTCGGAGTTTTTATCATCATGAGCGTTGCTTTGAGTTTTCGTTTGGGGTCTCTCGAGAGGGCATAGCGGCAGTTTGAACCTTGTTCAAGGCAGCCTTTTAAGCTCCCAGTGTTGGGAACATGAGCAATAAAAGTTTCACCTTTGCACTCCACATCCGCGAAGAAGCGTTTGTAACGTTTTAAGAAGACTCCTTCTTCGCAAACTTCCGAAAATTTCACTCAGCCTCCAGATAACGCCAGGCACAATATAGCGTCGAGTTTTTTTACAGGATAACTCCTGACATAGACAATCTAGCTGTGAATGTCTACAAAGGAGCCTAGTTTCCACATTCCAAAAGGTGAATTATGTCTGAAGGCGCCAGTTTGCTGGATAAAGCCGCGAGCCCCGAAAAAGCTCCGCGAAAACGAACTCCAAAACCCAGCTGGATCAAAGTTAAAGCACCCGCGGGTGAAAAGTATTTAGAACTTAAAGACATGATGAAAGAGCTTAAGCTTGCCACCGTTTGCCAAGAAGCTCAGTGCCCCAATATTGCCGAATGTTGGTCGGGTGGAACGGCGACCATTATGCTTATGGGCGAAGTTTGCACTCGAGGCTGCCGGTTCTGCGATGTCAAAACAGGTAACCCAAAAGGGAAATTAGATTTGGAAGAGCCGCAGAAAGTGGCGTATGCGGTTTCTAAAATGAATTTAGACTACATCGTTTTAACGAGTGTCGACCGAGATGATCTTCCAGATGAAGGCTCGGCGCACTTTGCCGAGACGGTGGCCACCTTAAAGCGTTTAGATCCCAATCTTATCGTTGAAGTTCTCACTCCTGATTTTAAAGGCAACCAAGAATTCATTCAAAAAATTGTAGATGCTCAGCCAGATGTTTTTGCACATAATATTGAAACGGTTGAACGTTTAACTCCTCGAGTAAGAGACCGCCGCGCAAAGTACCGACAAAGTATGGATGTGCTTGAGTTTGTTAAAAAATCGGATCCAACCCGTTATACAAAATCTTCGATCATGCTTGGGCTTGGTGAAGAAGATGAAGAGATCAAGCAAACACTTCGCGATTTAAGAGCTGTCGGCTGTGATGTCGTAACTTTTGGCCAATACTTGCAGCCTAAACGACGGCATTTGCCTGTAGAGAGCTTCATCACTCCCGATAAATTTAAACTTTGGCAATACGAAGCTGAAGCAATGGGCTTTTTGTACGTTGCAAGTGGTCCGCTTGTGAGAAGTTCATACCGCGCTGGGGAATTTTTTATGAAAGGCGTGATTGAGAAAAGAAAACGTGCTGCAATCAGTGCTCAAACCGAAGCAAGCGAACAATCTGTAATTTGAGATCTAAATTTTTATTGGTAGCAACGAAATTGAGGAGAAGCGAACAATGGCAAACAAAGATGTGAAACTTCCGGATATTGGCGAGGGTGTAACTGAGGGCGAACTTGTAAAGTGGCTCGTAAAACCCGGCGACTCCGTAAAAGCCGACCAACCTGTTGCTGAGGTGATGACAGATAAAGCGACGGTAGAAGTTCCGACTCCTTATGCGGGCGTTGTAAAAGAACTTAAAGCCAAAGAAGGCGATGTAATTCCGATTGAAACGACTATTTTGATTTTAGATGCAGGTGGCGGCGATGCGAAAGCGGCTCCGGCAAAAACTGACGCTCCAAAAGCAGCGCCTGCACCAGCGGCAAATAAGTCTGCGCCGGCACAAGCTTCGGCACCGACAAAGTCTGCTCCCGCAGCTTCAATGGCTGCAGGCGCGACGGCTT
This sequence comes from uncultured Pseudobdellovibrionaceae bacterium, assembly GCA_964504465.1. GTDB lineage: Bacteria > Bdellovibrionota > Bdellovibrionia > Bdellovibrionales > UBA1609 > CAZDFM01. The sequence goes on from CAZDFM010000023.1 coordinate 1,769, forward strand.
CTTACTCAGGCGAAGTAAATCCACCAGTTGCAGATTCGAAAGTATTAGCAACTCCATCGACTCGAAGACTTGCTCGAGAAATGGAAGTCGACATCAACCAACTTTCGGGTTCGGGCATTGCGGGTCGAGTGACTCGTGAAGATGTTCTACATACTAAAGGTGGAACAGGTGCCGTCGCTGCTGGACAGCCGATGATCGCCAAAAACTTACCTCGTCCGGCTTACCAAGGACCTGCGGGCGCTCAAGAAGAACGTGTTCCACTTCGCGGAGTGCGCAAAAAAATCGCCGAAAATTTGCAGATGGCCAAACATGTGATTCCGCATTTTACTTTGATGGAAGAAGTGCGAGTGACAGAACTTGTAAAGTTCCGCACGCAAGCTAAAGCAGTTGGCGAAAAGTACGGCGTAAAAGTCACGTATTTGCCTTTCGTTATGAAGGCCTTAATTTCGACAATTCGCGAATTTCCGATGTTTAATGCGAGCATTGACGACCAGGCTGGCGAGATCGTTTACAAAAAGTATTTCAATCTTGGTTTTGCAGCGGACACTCCAAATGGTTTGCTTGTTCCTGTAGTTAAAAATGTGGATCAAAAAACTATGCTTGAAATCAGCAAAGAGATTTCGACTCTTGCGAGCAAAGCTCGTGATGGCAAATTAGGTTTAGAAGATATGAAAGGTGCCACGATCACAATCACGAACATCGGAAGTGTCGGTGGTGTGTACGCAACTCCTATCATTAATCACCCTGAAGTCGCTATTCTCGGTATGTACAAAATGGATCACAAGCCAGTTTGGGATGGAAAACAATTTGTGCCAGAACAAGTGATGAATTTCACGATCACTTGTGACCATAGACTTATTGACGGTGCGGTTGCGGCGAACTTTATGAAGTCTTTTGCCTCTCGTTTAGAGAATCCAAGCCACTTACTGTTAGACATGATTTAGGAGTTATTCGTGAGCACTCAGCAATTTGATCTTTGTGTGATTGGTGCCGGCCCCGGCGGATATGTCTGCGCGATTCGTGGCGCACAACTTGGGTTAAAGACTTGTATCATCGAGCGGGAATACTTAGGTGGCGTTTGTTTAAACGTCGGCTGTATTCCTTCAAAAGCTATGATCACTGCAAGTCACTTTTTAAAGCGGGTAAAAGAAGATGGTCCAGAAATGGGCTTTACTATCAAAGGTGATATTCAGCTTGATATGAAAAAGTTGAAATCCTGGAAGCAATCTGTCAGCGATAAAATGGCAGGCGGAGTAAACCAACTTCTTAAAGGCAACAATGTTGAGATCGTGATGGGTGAAGCAAACTTTACCTCTAAGACTGAACTCACAGTGAAAAGTTCTAAAGGTACACAGAAGATCCAAGCCAAAAATTTTGTAATCGCGACTGGTTCTCGGCCGATTTCTATTCCGGGTTTTGAGCCTGACGAAAAGGATTTAGTGACGTCTACTGGAGCTTTGAACTTTGAAGAAGTACCGAAGCGATTAGTTGTAGTGGGTGGCGGATACATTGGACTTGAGATCAGCTCCTATCTTGCGGCTCTTGGTTCTGAAGTCGAAATCTTAGAAGCTTCAGATGCTTTACTTAAGGGAATGGCCGATCCTGAAGCCGTTCAAGTGGTTGCGCGAAAACTTAAGAAAAAGGGCGTGAAGGTTCACTTAAAAGCGTTTGCTCAAGGTTGGAAGAAATCCGGCAAAGAACTTGAAGTGACTGCGAAGATCGACGGCAAAGAAGAAAAAATTAAAGCTGACAAAATCTTGCTCACTGTTGGTCGTAAACCAAATTCAGATCAAATGAATCTAAAAGGTATTGGACTTGCGATTGATGAAAAGGGTTTTATTAAAGTAAATCCTCAGCGCAAAACAAATCTTCCTGGAATTTTTGCGATTGGGGATATCGCAGGTCAACCCATGCTCGCGCACAAAGCGTCGCATGAAGGTGTTCTTGTGGCCGAAGTCATTGCCGGACACAATCGCGTCTACGACGCGAAAGTTGTACCCGCAGTGATCTTTGTAGACCCTGAAATTGCATCTGTTGGACTAACTGAAGACGAAGCAAAAGCAAAAGGTCATACAGATCTTAAAGTCGGCAAGTTCCCATTTGCAGCTAACGGCCGCGCAGTTTCGATGATGGAAACTGAAGGTTTTGTTAAAATTATTGCGGATGCCAAAACCCATATTATTTTGGGTGTTCACATTGTGGGACCAGAAGCTTCGAACTTAATTTCTGAAGCTGCGCTCGCAATCGAAATGGGCGCAAGAGTTGAGGATCTAGCACTGACAATCCATCCTCACCCCACTTTGGGTGAAACCATGATGGAAGCGGCCGAAGCCACTCTTGGTCACGCGATTCACATTATCCAAAAACCTCTGAACCGAACTGCTGGTTCGCCTGCAAGGGCTAACGCATAAGAAGACAATAATGAAGATCATCAACTGGGACCAAATTCCCTACCAAAAAGCCCTCAACCAACAATTAGAGTTGGTTGAGAAGGTGGCGGGTGGGGAAGAAGAACAGTTGATTCTTTGTACTCATCCTCCTGTCGTAACTTTAGGGCGTTCGCAGTCTTCAAAAAATGATCTCATGGGTTGGAGCGGAGAAACGGTTGAAGTTTCTCGCGGAGGCCGTGCTACTTATCATGGTCCAAGCCAGCTTTTAATTTATCCGGTGCTAGATTTAAACAAAGCTGATCGGCCAGTCATGAAGCCGCGAGATATTCACTCGTATTTAAGATGTATGGAACAGATTCTTGTAAAAAGCCTTCAGCACTTCGGACTAAAGTCGGAGGCCAAAACCGTTTCAATCGAGCAGGTAGGTGAAAAACCCTTGTCCCTCACCGGAGTGTGGATTGGTGACAAAAAGATTGCCTCGATCGGTGTAGCAGTCAAAAAATGGGTGACCTACCATGGGGCTGCACTCAATGTTGAAGACGATCCACGGGCCTTTCAAGGCATCAATCCCTGTGGTTTTAATCGCGAAGTCATGACGTCTATCGAGAGAGAAATTGGTGAAGTTCCTTCGAGAGCCGAACTTACGTCTCAAATTGAGACGTGGTCTCGGCACTATTGGGGTTGATTTCTTGCGCTTATAATTAGGCCTAGCCTATAATAAGGTATGAAAAAACTCTTCCTAGTCGTTGCGGCTTTTGGACTTTTGTCTTCAGCTCAAGCAGCTGAAACTCCAAAGCCGAATGCCAAAAAAACGGCGCCTTCAAAAATTGCTCCTTCTGCGACTAAAGCAAAACCAAAACCAGAAGCACAAGCTGCAACTCAAGATTGGGCACCTGTGACCTGTGGCGAAGACCTAAAAAAGCTGTTTGAAAATATAGAAGCTTATCAAAAAAAGTTAGTTAAAGCTGCAGATCCACTTCCTGTAAATAAGAGGCAAGAGCTGTATGCGGGCGAAAGCGTATTTGCCGAAAGTCTCACTCTCATGACTCCAGAAGTTTTTTGGAAGGACATCATGGCTTCGAGACAGAGTCGAGGATGTCACAGTGTTTTTAAAAGTCTTAAGAAGTCTCTCTCTACCAATGACTCAAAAGGTTCTCCCGCAAAACTTAACCGTTGGAACAAATGTGTGATGGTACTGTACGGTACTCTTCCAAAACAAACTCAGCAGATCAATGCCTGTGTTAAAAAAGGCGTTTCTCATATTAAAGCACGCCAAAAGTCCTCAAAATCATAGGCTAGGGTCGGGCGTCTCATATTAAAACAAGTGAGTTAAGAACGGCTAAAGCC
>CAZDFM010000023.1:5515-12282 GCA_964504465.1 uncultured Pseudobdellovibrionaceae bacterium
GGCACTAATGTACCCGATATAATAGTATGGTCCGTTTCTGGAAACTTCTGGTTATATCCGGTTTGTGCGCGGTATTTTCGGCACAAGCGGATGATGTACCAGCTTATTTTACGTATCAAGGTCGGCTCCTGAATTCTTCAGGAACAGCACCTCTACTTTCTACAGTTGATCTTAAATTTCAGATTTATAGCCCCGATGGAAGTTGTTTGCTTTATGAAGAGCGACAGGTGGGTGTGGATTTATCTTTGACCAGTGGTGTATTCGCGGTCCAGGTCGGATCTCCAGTCGCTTCAACCAAACGTACTTCGAATGACCCGGGACTTTCAATCAATCAGATTTTAGCAAACCGTGGAAACATTGTTCGTTCGAGTGATTCAGGTACTACGAACACTTGTCCTCTGGGGTACACAAGTAGCAATGGTGACGCCCGAAATTTACGAGTCACCGTGATTGATGGCGCAACAAATACCGTATTAGCACCTGACCAAGTCATCGGTGCACAACCTTATGCCGTCGTAGCTCAGACTTTACAGGGAATTGCCCCTACAGGCTTTATCCGAGTCGATGGAGCTGTGAGCATCACGCAGGGAAACATTCAGAAATTAGTAGACGGCAGCGATGTAGGAACGCTTCACCATCATGACTCTGCCTATGTAAGAAAAGGAACGACATCGAATCAAGATTTGGGTTCTGGCTATCTCACGACTACAGGTCGAATTGGAGTGGGAACATCTTCACCTGCCACCGACATTGAAATTGAAAAAACGAATCCGACATTTAGAATGGACGCGACAAGTGGTGGGTCGGGTACGAGTCAAATTCAGTTTTTCTCGGGTGCAACCGAGCGCGCTCGAATTGAATCTCCTGAAAACTCAAGCCAGTTAAAGTTCTACACCGGTGGTGTCGCAGCTCTTACGATTGATGGAAACCAAAACGCGACTTTTACTGGGAATATCAAAACCAATGGATTTTTAGATATTGGTGACTACGATAACGCAGATGAAGCAACACTTGGTGCTTATCTTACAGGTTGCGGAACAAACTGCGACGGCACAATGTGGTTTAACAGTGACCTCAATCAAATGCGGTACTGGAATGGTTCTGCAACGATTACTGTGGGTGAGAACTCAGGCTATTTAAAAACTGATGGTTCGATTTCAATGGCAGCTGCACTTAATATGGCCGGCAACCTGATCAACAATGTGGGAACTCCCACTGCAGCAAGTGACGCCGCAAACAAATCATATGTCGATGCAGCAATAGGTGCGATCTCTACTTCTGCAACCGGTGCGTATGTGAAGCTCGATGGCACCTCAACTTTAAATGCAAATTGGAATGTGGGCGCCCACAATATTTTAGTTGGCGGAAACGTGGGCATCGGAACTTTATCTCCGGGCACTAAGTTAGATGTTGTAGGAAGTATCAGAATCGGTGATGGCGGTGAATCTTGCGCCGGCGGAAACTTTATTGGAACAATTCGATATAACGGTGGCCTTCAGTTTTGTAATGGCACCTCTTGGCAAACACTTGGCGTTTCAGGTGCAAGTATTAGTACACTAAATGGTGAGACCGGCACCTCACAAGCTTTCGGTGTTGTGGGAACATCTGGCACTATGCCGAACTGGGTTTCTGGCTCAAACGTTCATACGTTAAATATTCCATTGGCTTCTGCTGCTAACGTGGTTTCAGGAACTATTAATAAAACTGAATACGACAGCTTCGTTGCAAAACAAGCAGGCGATACTCAATTAACTGAAATTTCAAGTATCGCTCCCGGTTCTACTCAGGGATATTTCCTTGGTTCTGATGGTGCACATTTAGTTATGCGCTCTCCGGCTGATGCAAGAGCTGATTTAGGCTTAAGTTCAATGGCTACGATGGGCGCGGGCGATTATTTACTTCGTGATGGTTCGCTCTCAATGACCGGCGATTTAAATTTAGCTGGTAATGACATTAATAATATCACTTCGCTTACTGCTTCAAACGGTACAGTCGGATCTGTGACCATGGCTTCGGGCAATGTGTCTTCTGCAACAGCACTTTTTGGTGGAGTCACAATCGCCAGCGGTTTAGTGCGTAATGTGTCTGCTCCAACGGACAGCCTGGATGCAGCCAACAAAGCTTACGTAGATACTGCCATCGGATCCATTTCAACTTCTTCAAGTGGCTCTTATGTAAAATTGGATGGAACCAGCACCTTAACTGGTGATTGGAATGTCGGTGCACAAAATATTTATGTTGGTGGCAGCGTGGGGATCGGAACAATCACTCCTGCAACAAAACTTGATGTATCGGGTTCGATCTTAGTTGGTAATGGTGGTGAAACTTGCTCGGGTGGAAACTTTATCGGTGCCATCCGTTATAACGGCGGCCTTCAATTTTGTAATGGAACCGCTTGGCAGACTCTTGGTGTTTCAGGTGCCGGAGTTCAATCGGTTGGTGGTCAGACCGGAAACGCTCAAACTTTAAGTGTTGAAGTGGGAGCCACCGGAACAATTCCTTCGTGGAACTCAGCCTCTGATAACCACGCACTTCGTTTTCCAAATGCTTCAGATGCAAACGTTGTAGCCGGACTTTTAAGTAAAACTGACTACGACACCTTCAATGCAAAAGCTAATGCTAGTGAGTACTTACGTTTAGATGGTACTTCGACCATGACAGGCGATCTTGATTTGGGTTCACAAAATATTACGGATGTTGGTTCGATTTCTGCCACGTCTGCTGGATTTAGCACATTAGCTGCGACTTCAGGTGGCTTTGGATCTGTAACTTCAACTTCAGGTACTATCGGTGACGTGACGATGGCAGGTGGTTTGGTTTCTTCAAACACCGCGCTTATCGGTGGGGTCACAATCGCGGGCGGTTTAGTACGCAACGTTTCAGCGCCAACTGACAGCCAAGATGCTGCTAACAAAGCTTATGTTGATACGGCAATTGGTTCGATTTCAACTTCTTCAAGCGGCGCCTACGTAAGACTTGATGGTTCGACCACACTCTCAGGCGACTGGAATGTCGGCGCGCACAGTGTTTATATTGGTGAAAATTTAGGTGTCGGCACTCTTACTCCAGCTACCAAGTTAGACGTATCGGGTTCGATCTTAGTAGGTAACGGCGGTGAAACTTGCGCAAGTGGAAACTTTATTGGAGCGATCCGCTACAACAGCGGTCTTCAATTTTGTAACGGAACTGCTTGGCAGACTCTTGGTGTTTCAGGTGCCGGAGTTCAATCGGTTGGTGGTCAGACCGGAAACGCTCAAATTTTAAGTATCGAAATTGGTGCGGCGGGCACAATGCCTTCTTGGAATTCGGCTTCAGACAACCACGAGCTTCAGTTCCCGAATGCTTCAGATGCAAACGTTGTAGCGGGACTTTTAAGTAAAGCTGACTACGACACCTTCAACGCCAAAGCGAATGCTGCTGACTATTTACGTTTAGATGGCACCTCAACCATGACGGGTGACCTCGATTTAGGTTCACAAAATATTACGGATGTCGGATCGATTTCTGCGACGTCTGCGGGCTTTAGCACATTAGCCGCAACCTCGGGCGGTTTCGGCTCTGTAACTTCAACCTCAGGTACAATCGGTGATGTGACCATGGCGGGTGGTTTGGTTTCTTCAAACACCGCTGTTATTGGTGGAGTAACTATTGCGGCCGGACTTGTTCGAAATATTTCTGCACCAACTGACAGCTTGGATGCGGCTAACAAAGCTTATGTCGACACCGCAATCGGGTCGATTTCGACATCTTCGAGCGGCGCTTATGTAAGATTGGATGGAACAACCACACTTACAGGTGATTGGAATGTCGGTGCACAAGATATTTATGTTGGCGGCAGCGTGGGCATCGGAACAATTACTCCTGCAACGAAGCTTGATGTATCAGGGTCGATTTTAGTTGGTAACGGCGGCGAAACTTGTTCGGGCGGAAACTTTATCGGAGCGATCCGTTACAACAACGGACTTCAATTTTGTAACGGAACAGCTTGGCAAACGCTTGGTGTTTCAGGTGCAGGAGTTCAGTCCGTTGGTGGTCAAACAGGTAACGCTCAAACTTTAAGTGTTGAAATTGGCGCTGCCGGCACTATGCCTTCATGGAACTCAGCTTCTGATAATCATGCGCTTCGCTTTCCAAATGCTTCAGACGCGAATGTAGTGGCCGGTTTATTAAATAAAACGGACTACGATAGTTTTGTTGCAAAACAAGCGGGCGACGTCCAGTTAACTGAAATTTCAAGTATCGCTCCGGGTTCAACAACAGGTTATTTATTAGGTTCAGATGGTACACATTTAGTTATGCGCTCTCCTGCTGATGCGAGAGCTGATCTTGGTTTAAGTACAATGGCCACTATGGGTGCCGGAGATTACTTATTAAGAGATGGTTCACTCTCAATGACCGGCAATTTAAATTTAGCCGGAAATAATATCAACAACGTTGGGGCCATTACTGCTTCAGCTGGAACTCTCGGCTCTGTAACAATGGCCGCGGGACAAGTTTCTTCGGGCACAGCACTTATTGGCGGAGTGACGATTGCGTCGAACACGATTTCTGCGGGTTCGGCTTGGTTAGGTGGGGTATCGGTCACCGGCGGCTTAGTTAGAAACGTTTCAACTCCGACACACTCTTTAGATGCCACAAATAAGTCCTATGTTGACACTCTTGTTGCGGCGGTTTCGTCAGCGAGTGGAACGGGCGACTTTAAAAAAGACGGAACAGTGACGATGACGGCGGGTCTTCCGGCATTTGCAGGTACTGCGGCACTTCCGGGTTATACTTTCGGTGGCGATCTTGATACGGGGATTTATGCTCCCGCAGCTGATAATGTCGCGATTTCGACCGCGGGCACTGCGCGCTTTTTTGTAGATCAAGATGGCTTTGTGGGGATTGGTGTTCCGGTTCCGGATTATTTCTTTCAGGTAAAACGCGATATCAATCTCTCGACGACAATTGGAGTAACTAATACACATGTTGGAACTTCGGCCGTCGCTGTTCTATATGCTGAGTCTGATCTGGGTGGCGGAGGAATTTGGGCATTGAGCAGCGGCTACACAGGTGCTGGAATGTATCAACCCGGCCACATCTTAATCAATGCTGACGCCGCCACAGACGCTCTGGTTTTGAGTCACGATGGCGCAAAACCCTTAATTTTTGGAACCAATGACACTGAACGAGCTCGCATTACTGGAGCTGGCGATTTCGGAATTGGTACGATTACTCCAGGCGCAAAACTTCACGTCGCGGGCGCGGCGATCTTTTCCGGTGTTACTATATCTGCAGGTCGTGTGATTCAGAATATTGCAGCTCCGGTTAGCAATTCGGATGCCGCCAACAAATCTTATGTCGACAATGCCGTTGCCGCAGTAAGTGCTGCAAGCGGCGGCGGCGACTTTATGCGTGACGGCTCGGTCACAATGACTGCGGGACTTCCCGCATTCGCGGGAACGCAAAATTTGCCGGGCTATTCTTTTGCTGGAGATTTAGACACAGGATTTTTCTTAGATAGCGCGGACCAAATCGGAATTGCTATCGGTGGCAACAGGGCAGCTGCATTGAGTGATGGGGGATTTAATTTTTATCGACACCTGAGGGTCATGCACAACACCGGAGATGTGTCAGCCCCACATTTTAGTTTCGACGGCGATACAGATACAGGGATGTTTACGACAGGAGCCAATACCATTGCTTTAGGTACTGGAGGAGTGCAGAGGTTAACCGTTGATTCCACCGGTAACGTCGGAATCGGAACCATAGCTCCGGGAGCGAATCTTCATGTCGCAGGAACCGCAATTTTTGGTGGCGTTTCAATCACTTCCGGCCGCGTGATTCAAAACATCGCAACTCCAGTTCAAGGTGTTGATGCTGCAAATAAATCTTACGTCGACACGGCCATCGCGGCAGTGAGCGCGGCGAGTGGGGGCGGCGACTTTATGAAAAACGGTTCAGTCAGTATGACTGCAGGACTTCCGGCATTCGTTGGAACGGCGGCACTTCCTGGTTATTCATTTGGAGGTGATCTTGATACAGGTATGTGGCACCCAGGTGCAAACACCATTGCCTTTGCTACTAATGGAGCGAACCGTTTAACAATTGGTGCGACAGGTAATGTGGGTTTTGGAACTGCAACGCCCACTTCGATCATCTCAATGAATGGAAACACAGCTCAAACTATCCAGTTAGAGCGACATACGAATAGCACGAGCAACGGAAGTGATCTTACGATCGCAGCAGGAAGTCCCGCTGCAGGAAGTACCAATAAAAGTGGCGGGGACCTGATACTTTCAACAGGTACGGCAACGGGTGACGGGGCCTGGTCTAATCACGCAATTATTTTAAAGGCATCTTATCCTTCGGGCAGTAGCGGGACTGCAGACCGTGTCCCGAAACAGGTCGCATATTTCGGTTTAGGCGAATTAGATGACGCCGGAGAACCAATACCCGAGATTAAATTTGGTAGCTGGACGGGAACAAACGGGGCTCCTGTGGGCTTACTGTTCGATAGTACAGTTGCATACACTCCAACTTCCACTACCGATCCGAGAATAACAAGCGTATATATCCCTGGGATGAAGGTCCGCAACGGCGCTTGGACTAATGGACAATATGTATATCAAGCTTTCGAGAACGTAAATTCGTCTGGAATCAACCAAGAATCCTACATTGCTTCGGTCTCAACACCAGGAGCAGCTTCCTATTCTCCGATCATGACATTTGGTGTTTCAACCAGTGCAAGCGGTCGCGGTGAACGTATGCGCATCGATCAAAACGGA
>CAZDFM010000024.1:0-12243 GCA_964504465.1 uncultured Pseudobdellovibrionaceae bacterium
CAAAACTTGAAATCATGATCCAACGAAGCCTACCTCGACGAAAGACTGCAAAATAAAGCAGCAGGTTTGCAAAGATCGTAATGAGGCTTAGACCTTTAAAACCAATCCACTCACCTAGATGAAAGGCTGGAAATCCCGCCCAAATCCAAGTGTAGCCAAAATGCCAATCGAAGATCATGGGATAGAAAGTTTCAGCAAGCCAGGTAAAAGCGGGGAGTAAAAGAACGGCCCGCAAATGCGAAATCTGAAATTTTCTGACAACAAAATACCAAGCGACACCCGCAAGCGGAACATGCAAACTTGCAAAACTACAAAAGCCAAAAAGCGCGATGTAAGCGGCCCACAAAGGAAGATGGCCAAACTCATGCACGGTGTGCGCGACCCAGTTGAAACCAATCAAAGTTAAAACAAATTGGCAGATCCAACCGCTCCACCAAATGCGTTTAAGGCTTTCTTTTTTCTCAAGTGTGAGAATCCAAAAATACCAAAGCGGGATGAAGGCGAAAAAAATCGCCCAAGGAGGAAATGGAATATAGCTTGTTCCAATAAAGATTCCTGCTAATATTGGTAAACAGTAAAACAGAGCTCTGTAAGATAATTGCGGCTTTGAAATCATACTGTAATCTACCTTGCATGCGTGAAGGGGGCCAGTTGGAAAACAATAACCTGGGTGATTTTTCCCCCGATTTTCAAAATGATTTCCGCTTAACAAACTCTGAACCCACTACACATGATAAAGTTCGGGTTCGTTGTCCTCAATGTTTTAAGCTTTTTTCTGTAAGTGTTCACACTGTCAGCGAACCCCGTCCTCGTTTTGCTTGTACAAGCTGTGAGACCCAATTTTGGATTCCGTTTCCTGAATGCTTAGATCAAGAAGAGCTTTTAGGCTTTCCCGTAAGCTGGCTTGAAGAAGCCAAAGAAAACGTTTCTTCACATTTAAGCCCTAATCCCAGTAGTTCGCATTTGATTCGACAGTCGGCGCTTGCTCAGCCGAGCGAGGCACCGGCACCGTTAGAAGCTCGAACAGTCAAAGAGGATCTTTTGGAAGAACCTAAAGTTCCTTGCCCCAAATGCGGAGCAAAACATAAACCGACCGCTGAAGAGTGCCAAAGCTGCGGAATTATTTTTTCAAATTATCTTGAGAGTGCAGAAGACGCACAAGCCGGATTCAAAGTTAACCGACAACTTCGCGAAGCTTGGAAAACTCTGATTAATGAATTCGACAAACCCAGTCTTCATGAAGAGTTTATTTCACTTTGTTCCAAGGATAATCGACTTGATTATGCGGCTTATCGCTACGGCCGAGTCAGCAAGGCTTGCCCAGAGGACGAAGTCAGTAAAAAGATGCTTGAGAGAGTCGAGGGTTTAATTACCGCGTCGGCGCAAGCCAAACTTCCGGGTACAAGTGATGCGATTGCGGCGGCTCCGGCCAAAGAAAAAAAGCCCTGGTATGCGGGCTTTCGAATTAGCACAGTGATTATCTCAATCGGATTATTACTTATGGCGGTCGGTTATTTTCTTCCGGCCTTTAGAAATATTGTGGGGCTTGGAGCGGCGACGATCTTTTTAGCTATCGCCATCCGCATTTATTTCCCTCGAAACTAATCTTAAACTTTAATTCGTTTTAACTTCTGCGGTTTCAGCTTGTGAGGGACCGCGCGGCTCTACATTGTTTCCACCTAAGTGTTTTAAGATGTCTTTGGTTTGAATCGCAAGTTTGGATTCAGACTCGAGGCCGTTTTCCTCAGGCTCTAACACAAATTGTTGCTTGTTAATGTAGTGAGCGTTTTCAACTCGAACCCCATTAAGAGACTCATCGGCATCTTTAATCACTAAGGCTTTATAAGAGTTCAAACGTTTCGCATAACGAGTTTTACCTTCAAGCTTCTCATCAGAGTCACCAGTTTGAGTGAGGTACTTAATTAAGCGCTCGGGGTTTCGAAGATCAGGGTTACTTGCCATGAGTAAGGCTGCAACTCCGGTCGCAAAGGCTGTGGCTTGCGAAGTCCCTGTCATATAGCCGTAAGTGCCACCCGGAAGTGTTGAGAAGATGTCGTTACCAGGGGCCGCTAAATCTACACTGAGTCTTCCGTAGTTTGACGAGGGGAGAACGTTTTTTTGTTTATCAATCGCGGTAATTGAAATGATGTTCGAAAGCGGGTAGTCGGCCGGATAGTAGGCGTGAATGTCAGAGTTGGATTTTTCGTTCCCGGCTGCGGCGACGACCAAAATACCTTTGGCTTTTGCTTCTGCGACGGCTTTTCTTTCGTCATCACTTGGCTCAAGTCCGCCGCCAGAGTAATTGATGATGTTTGCACCCATGCTAACCGCATAACGAATCGCTCGAACTGTGTTCATCAAGTTGTTTAAACCTGGAGCTTTAGGGTCATAATATTTAAGAGTCATGAGACTTACTTTAGGAGACACTCCACTAATACCGACACCGTTACCACCTTCGGCTCCAATAATGCCTGCGATGTGAGTTCCATGCCCGTGATTGTCTGAGAGGTCGTCGTTGTTTCCAACAAAGTTCCAACCGTGAACGTCATCTCGAAATCCGTTGTTGTCATCATCAAGGCCGTTTGTGGCTTTGTCTCGGCCGGAGGCATCTAATCCTGATTCCCCTGGATTCACCCAAAGATTCGCTTTTAAGTCAGGATGTTTTGTATCAATACCGGTGTCGATGACCGCGACCACGATTTTGCGGTCTCCTTTAGTAATTCTCCAGGCCTTTTCTGAATCCGTAAGTAAAATGCCCCATTTTTGCTGCATAGCTGGATCTTTTAATAGGACTTCGATTTCTTTATCTGAATTACTTTTTGAAGGAACCGCTTTGCCGAGTTCTGTTGTTCGCTGTTTAGGATCGGTCGAAGACATATGTTGTGCGCCGATTTGGCTTCCGTCTGCAAACTTAAGTAATCCGATCCCACCTACTACTAGTAAGAGTGCGAGCTTAAGAGTGTTTTGCGTTGTCTTGGCATTCATTTGCTTCCCCTATTTCCCCGAATGGCTAAGAATCAGTCCTCTTCGAGTGAGTCCTGTTGTAGCTATATAGAGCAAGCAGGGTGCCTAATAAGATTAGATCTAACTATCTGAAACCTAAGGCTTTTTCATAATGAGATGGGGTCAAAGTTGCGGATAACTTAGGTGGCTGTCAATCGGTTCGACAGCGGTCTCGTTTTAAGACCCGTTAGCTTCAAGGAGTTCGGGGGCCGCTTTATCAAGCTGTGTGTCGACTTCGGCTCGAACCGGATTGAGACGTAAAAGTTCTTCTGGAAATTCAACGCGTTTTCCGTCGCTTTCCATGACTTGATAAAAGATAAAGTTACGCATCACCAGTCTTACGTAGCCTCGAGTTTCTTCATAAGGAATGTCTTCGATAAACTCTAAACTATCACCGTTATAGCGCGTCTGTAACCAGCCTTGAATTGCACCTTCGCTCGCATTGTATGAGGCCACAGCTAAAATAAATTGTCCTGAATTGCGGTCCCAAAGATCTTTGATAAAGGCTGAACCCAATTGAATGTTGGTGTAGGGGTCATACAAATCTTCAGCTTTTGCAAAAGCCACATCAAGATCTTGTGCCTTGAGGCGTGCTACTTCGGGAAGCATCTGCATAAGGCCAAAGGCGTCGGCGTGCGACCGGGCTCTTGGGTTAAAGGCCGATTCTTGTCTCATAATCCCGTAAATCAATTCGCGGTGAACTGAAAAACGCTCTGAAGCCGCTCTTACATCTTCGTAGTAAGGGCGTGGAAACAAGAGCTCAGGGTGCTCATCTAAGATTTTATTTCTTCGGTCAGCGGTGAGTTGCCCGAGCTGTTCGTAAAGACCTAAATAATGTCCTGAGCGCGCATAGTAGTTAAAAAGTGCAAGCCAAGTTTCTTCGTTTTGATCTTTGTGTTTGTTGTACTTTTTTGAAGCGGCATCAAGATAGGTTTTAGCTAAATCAAATTCTTCAACTGAGATCAGCCACTCGATCACGGGAACCTGAACAACTTTTTTGATTTCATCGACTTTGCTGGCTTCAACTTTTGCAGTAACTGTATCTGATTCTGGGTCAGGAACATTTTGTTTAAGTAAAGATGACTTGCCAGCCGGAATCTTCTCATGTGTTTGACGGTGAGCCAGTAACCCGTAATAGCCTAACGGATCACTTGTGATGAGCGCTTTATATTCAGCATCGGCAGAGTCTTTTTGATCTAGATCTTCAAAGGTGCGCGCAAGCCAATACTGGTAGCGGGCTTTGGCAAACTCGTTGTCAGTTTTTGAAATGAGCGACTGAAACGCATCGCGAGCCTCGGTGTACTGTTTGGTTTTACGTAAATTCCAGGCTTGATACCAAAGAATTTTTTCGGTGAGGTCGCGGCTGATGGGTTTTTCAAAAGCGCCCTTGGTGAACCACTTTACGGCATCGGCAAACTCTTGCTTTTCTTCACTCATTCGGCCACGAAGCCAATAGACTTCGCCAAGCGAGTATTTGCCTTTAAGTTCTTTTTCTAAAAAGTCTAAGCACTCGCGAGCTTGTGGAAGTTGGCTCTCGGTCCAATAAGTTCGCATCAGCTCTACATACGAATCATGAAGCTTTTCACGAAGCATTTTGGATTTTTTGTTCTTCTTATAGAACGAGTGAACAAAGCGCGCGTAATCTTCGGTCGCTTTAACATATTGTTCTTTGTTGCGCTCGTTCTTCCACGAAAATCGGATGCCGTGAAGAGCCGCGAGTTTAGTTGGGAAGTTCGTTTTTTTATTCTGAAGAATTTTAGAGTAATACATTCTGGCAGGGCCAAATTCACGAACTCGCCTAAAATCTTTGGCCACCTCTAGGTACTCTTCAACTTTAGGAGCAGGATTAAGGCGGGGAGCCAATTTATAAAGCCTTTTTGTCAGAAGCGTGATTTGCGCTTCATTGTTAAGGGCTTTTGCCATTTCAAGCGCGCGTGTCGTGAGTTCAATCTTTTGCTCAGGGTTAATCGAGCTTTTAGATTTTTCATAGCTGTAGGCGAGAATCTGTTCTTTGTCTTTATCTCTTTCAGCGCGCGCCAAAAGAACATCCGTCGCGGTTGGCTTCACCCAAGAATCAATCTGAGAAAAATCGACTTCACCAAGAGCCTGAATCTTGGCGTTTTCTTTAGTGCAAGTCTCTTGCGCTCTCACCCATGCGAGTGAGTTCAGCGGAAACAGTGGATCCTTAGCTAATTCAGAAAACTTCTCACAGGCAAGAAGGGCGTTGTCGTTTTTCCAAAGCTGAGCTCTTCGGTATTTAATCCACCACTGCGAATGGCGTTCAGGATTGTTATCTGAGAGTTTCAAATAAAAATAATCCAGTTGCTCGCGGTCTTTAAGATTTGCGACTTTAAAAGCGGGCGGCAAAATAGCCACCGACGGAGGCATTAAATCCTTCGTCGTAGTGACACATCCAATTGTGAAGAGAAAGCCAAGCCCGCCCCAAATATACTTGCGCATAGGCTAAGCATAGGAGATTAACCAGCGCTTCTCAAGAGCAGTGGCTCGTAATTAAATTCTACGTGCCGAAAGGTCGATTTGAGACGGGGGAGTGTTGCAAAACTCGACCAAATACTTGCTGTCATTTTCTTCGCCAGTTTCGAGGTAAAAAAAGGGACCCACGTAGTCCGCCTTTCACTGGGATTTAGGTATACCCCCTTTCGCCGGACACGCCCTCCAGGCTCGCTGCGGGTGGGTACGCCATCCATGGCGCCTCAGAGGTCCAGCGAAAGGGGGTATACCTAAATCCCAGTGAAAGGCGGAACGCGACCTTTTTTAAATGAAAGACTATGAAAATGGACATCTGGAGTCGTAAATCCTTCGTGAAGATTTTTTTAGGCTGAGGAGTTTAGGATTCCGAAAATATGCTATAAGTTTTGAACCTATGTGGACACGTAAAATCTTACATATTGATATGGACTGCTTTTTTGCAGCGGTTGAGATTCGGGATAATCCGGATTTAAAGGGCAAGAATGTCGTGGTCGGGGGCTCTCCTTCTGGGCGTGGGGTTATAGTGGCTGCGAGTTATGAGGCGCGTAGGTTTGGGGTGAGGTCGGCGATGTCTTCGTTTCAGGCGGTGAAGCTTTGTCCTCATTTGGTGTTCGTGAAGTCTTCTTTTTCTAAGTACAAAGATGAGAGTGCGAAGATCTTTAAAATTTTTAAAGAGTATACGCCACTTGTTGAAGGTCTTTCGCTAGACGAGGCTTTTTTAGACGTAACCGAAATTTTGAAAGGGCCATCTGATCCGTTATTGCTCGCAGAGGAAATTCGGGGGCGCATTCGGGAAGAAACCGGGCTTACGGCTTCGGCGGGGATCGCATCCAATAAATTTTTAGCGAAGATCGCAAGTGACTGGCGAAAACCAGACGGGCAGTATGCGATTCTTCCAGACGAGATCGAGGCCTTTGTTAAGGTTTTACCCGTCGAAAAAATTCCGGGGGTAGGAAAAGTCACCGCTAAAAAAATGCACGAACTTGGTCTTAAAACCTGTGGAGATGTGCAGCTTTTATCGCAAGCCGATGTGGTGCAAAAGTTTGGTTCTTGGGGTTTCAGGCTCCATCAGCTAAGTCGCGGCTATGATGTGCGCCAGGTAAAGCCGCATCGTTTGCGAAAGTCTTTTAGTGTCGAGCGCACTTTCGACAAAGATTTGTCCAACCCTCAAGAGCTGAAAGAGAACATGCGAAGCATTTACCGTTCACTGGGTGAACGTTGGCAGCGCAGTGGCATTGATGAAAAAAGAATTTCAGGGGTGGTGTTAAAACTTAAGTACCACGATTTTCAGATTCAGACCCACGAAGCGGTTTACGCAGGAAGCTTTCCCGATATCAAAGTTTTCGGCGGCCTTATGCAAGCGGCTTGGAAGAAAAAATCTATTAGGCTTATGGGAATGGGCTTTAAACTAAAAAGCCCCGACCAAGTCAGGGCTGAAACAGATCAATTAAAACTTTTTGAATAACTCTCTAGTTTCGGTCGAATATTTGGCCGACGTTAGAGAGGATTAAATTCGAGCGCGCTCAAGGCGAGCAATGCGCTCGGTGATAGGAGGGTGAGTTGAGAACAACTTCATCATCCCGCCGCCGTTGATTTTTAAGCTTTGAAAAGCTTTGTGTTCGTTATCAACAGGCCCATGATTTTGTGCGAGTGCCTTTAAAGCTTGGATCATTTTATCTTTACCGCCAATGCGAGCACTTCCGGCATCGGCTCTAAATTCGCGATGTCTTGAGAAAGCATTCACAACGAGGCTTCCTAATATGCCAAGTATAATTTGAAGTGCGAAATAAAGCGCTATTTGTGCAGCAAAACGAGAGCGCTCTTCCATATTGCTTGTTAAGACCGAAGAAATTACCCGCGAAAGTACTAACACAACCGTGTTCACGACCCCCTGAAGTAAAGCCATCGTGACCATGTCTCCATTGGCAATGTGAGCCACTTCGTGACCTAAAACGCCTTCAACTTCGGCTTGGTCCATGCGGTGAAGTAAACCTGTCGAGACCGCAACTAACGAATTGTTTTTTGAAGGACCAGTTGCGAACGCATTGATCTCGGGGCTGTCGTAAATTCCAACTTCAGGCATTTTAGTTAAGCCTGCACGTCTTGAAAGCTCATGCACAGTTTGAACTAACTGCTGCAAATTATGGTCGGTGTCGCGGGGAGAAATGATTTTTACGCCCATCATCGTCTTGGCCATAAATTTTGACATCATCAGAGATATAAGCGAGCCGCCCATACCGATCATGCCGTATAAAAACAGCAGCGAACCAAAGCCCTCGAGCTCGATTCCCAAAAAGCGCATAATGATTTGGGCCGTGATCGAAAGTGTGAGCACCACCAAGATATTCACGGCGGCAAACAGAACAACTCTCTTAATCATGTTAAACATCGAAATGTTTCTCCTTTAGTCTAGTCATGTAACCAGCAAAGACGCTAAAACCTAAATAAGCTCAAAGCTATCAAAGTCTAAAGCCTAGTACCACAAAAACTGGTTTTTCCTTTGCCGATTCTTTACCTGTTTCTTTCCCTAATCTGAAGCTTTTGGCCCCCCTGTCAAGGTAGAGGTAAGGTCCAACCGGCCTTGTCATTCCGCGCAAACGACCTTGTAATATAAGGATACACAGCATCCGGAGGCAGCATGCTCAGGCAGTTTTACTGGTTCTCTGCAATTCTATTCACCGTTATAGGCGTTGGCAGCTTTTATTGGCCTCCAATTCTTTGGAGTATGGCTTTGTTTGGACCGATTTTTATCGTGGGTGTCATGGACGCGCTTCAAACTCGTCAAGGTGTCAGGCGAAACTTTCCTGTCGTTGGAAACCTTCGCTACTTCTTTGAAATGATTCGCCCAGAACTTCAGCAGTATTTTGTTGAGTCCAATTTAAGCGGACGACCAATCCCCAGAGAATATCGTTCGATTGTTTATCAACGAGCAAAAGGCCAGTTGCAATCGCAGGCTTTTGGAACTCAGCGCGATGTCTATGAAGCCAATCACGAATGGGTCAACCACTCGATTGTTCCCAAACACCTTGAGACTTATGATTTTCCGGTTTTAATCGGAAAAGATAAATGCGCAAAGCCTTACCGCGCGAGCCGCATGAATATTTCGGCCATGAGTTATGGAAGTCTCAGTCAACAAGCTGTCACAGCTTTAAATAAAGGCGCCGCGATGGGTGGCTTTTACCACAATACCGGCGAAGGAGGGCTTAGTCCTTATCACCTTTCGGGTGGTGATGTAGTTTGGCAAATCGGAACGGGATACTTTAGCTGCAGAACTCCTGAAGGGGCATTCTCTGCTGAACGCTTTCAAGTCAAAGCCTCTCACGAAAACGTAAAGATGATTGAGATCAAATTATCTCAAGGTGCAAAACCCGGTAAGGGCGGAATCTTGCCAGCGGCTAAGGTCACGCAAGAGATTGCAGAAATTCGTGGAGTGATTCCAGGTAAAGATGTCATTTCACCTCCGTACCACACCGCTTTTCAGACTCCGACTGAGCTTTTAGGTTTTATCGCAGAACTTCGAAGTTTATCGGGCGGAAAACCCGTAGGCGTAAAACTTTGTGTCGGTAAAAAATCAGAGTTTATGGCTTTTTGTAAGGCTATGGTTCAAACCGGCGAACATCCTGATTTTATCACAGTAGATGGAGCCGAAGGCGGAACAGGTGCGGCACCTTTAGAGTTCGCAAACTCAGTGGGAATGCCCCTTGAAGAAGGCTTAGCTTTTGTCGTCGACACACTTCGCGGTTTTAATTTAAGAGAAAAAGTGGTCGTGATTTCTTCAGGAAAAGTTCTGACGTCGTTTCATCTTCTTACCAAATTAGCTCTTGGGGCAGACATAGTTAACAGCGCACGTGGCATGATGCTCGCACTCGGTTGTATCCAGGCACTTAAGTGCAATTCGAATCATTGCCCGACAGGAGTTGCGACAAATGATCCGCAACTTGCTCGCGGCCTTGTCGTGTCTGATAAAGCAATCCGTGTCGCCAATTTCCAAAAAGAAACACTAAAAGCTTTTGCCGATGTGGTCGGGGCGATGGGATATATTTCACCTAATCAAATTAAGCGCGAAGACGTTTACCGAAGACTTACCGATGGAGTAATTAAAAGTTACGAAGAACTTTTTCCGAGCGTCGAAGTGGGAGCACTTCTTAACGAGAGCAAACTTCCAGTTATGCGCGAAGATACTTTGAGAGCCTATCACGCAGCCTCTGCGGATAGCTTTTTACCGTATGTTCCGGTTGAAAAACCTGCACCTTTGCATTCAGTCCAGTAAATACGATTTTTGAAGCTACTCCAGCTCAGGGGTAGCTCTCACTTGCTTCTCACCTGATTTAGTCGACTGATCTTAGTCTAGCGAATATTTTGTTTAATCATTTAAACACTTTAAAAGTCTTATACGTTTCTCCATAGTGCGCTTCTTTAGTAGGATAGTGGGCTGAAGCATCGTATTCTCGTCGGATATGGGGTTTCGATGCAAAAAAATTCTAGCTCGGGTGTAAGGCCCAAAGGAGAATGCAAATGATCGACGTTAGATTCAAAAATCTCGAAAAGTCGGATATGCTTGAAAGCGCAGTGAGAGAGCGAGTCGAGGCAGTGATCGAAAAGTTTACTGATATCGAAAGAAGTCGCGTAGTTGTAACTTTAGAAATGGAAAATTCAAGAACTCAAGCCGGTGCCGACCTCTTTAATGTTCGAGTCATGATCTCAGAAGGACGATACAAAGACGTCATCGTCACAAAATCTGATGCTAATATTTATGTCGCTTTAGGCGAAGTTACAGATGTGCTTTTGGATAAACTCAACCGTGTAGGCGACAAAGCCCGAGTTAAGCAACGCAACCAAGCGCGTGAAATCAACGAAGCGTCAATCGACCACGAGCTTGCGCTCGAAACCGAATAAAAACTTTTCTTCAAAACCTTCGAGTTTAAATTGCCGGACTCCTTGAGTCCGGCTTAAATTCTAAAAATGCTCAATAACTGGCAAGCCTACATTATAGCCATCGCGATTGGTCTCTTAATTGGGATCGAACGCGAAAAAGCACATCCTGATCAAAAGTCGATGGGTGTTCGCACTTTTTTGCTCGTGAGTCTTCTTGGTGCGGTTGCTGGTGGATTAAATAGTCATTGGCTTGCATCACTCGCTGCGATTTTTGCTTTTGGATTAGTTCTGATTTCTTATTTTAATCAAACCCGTCTCAATATAAAAGTCGGCGCAAGAGAACTAGATTTGGGCCTTACTACGGAGTTTGCCGGTGGAATTGTATTTTGCTTAGGTTATATGGCTCACAGCCAGCCCGCATTGTCGGCAACCTTAGGCCCGATTGTAGCCGTCGTGCTATTCTCAAAAAGTTCGCTTCATGGATTCACTCAGAAAATAAAGATGTCCGAGTTAGAGGCGGCCCTACTTTTAGCACTCGCAGCTGTTGTTATTGTGACTTTAGTTCCCGATAAAACCATCGACCCGTGGGAAGTTTTTAATCCGAAAAAATTCAGCTTCTTAATTCTCACAATCGCAGCTCTTGAGTTTTCAAGTTACGTGCTGGCAAAAATTGTAGGCACTAGAGCCGGCTCCTTATTAGTAGGTTTTTTAGGCGGTTTAGTTTCAAGCACAGCCGTTCTATTGACCTCGGCAAGAAGAGCCGCGAAAAGCCCAGAGGCATGGCGCACCTTTAGCTGCTCAGCAATAGCGGCAAAAATCGCGTCGTTTATGCAGGGGCTTTTAATCGTCGGGTTAGTGGCACCAGAAATGATATTGAGGCTTGCCACGATTGTAGGGGCAGGCATCGCGGTTGGCGGAATCGCATTAGTTTTTTTAGCCGTTAAAAAAGACAAACACCAACCCGAGCTAGATTTAAAATCCCCACTCGAGTGGAAAGGCGTATTAAGGTTGTCGCTGCTACTCGCCACAATCCTCGCACTCATCTCAATCGCCCAAATCTGGCTAGGCGACAACGCCACATATTTAATGTCGTTTTTAGCGGGCCTCTTCGAACTCCACGGCGTCTCACTCGCAAACGCCACAATGTTCACCCAACAAAAACTAACTTTAGACACCGCCATCTACGCAACAGTCTTTGCAGTCATCGCAAGCCTGGTCGCAAAAACAGTGATGAGCTGGATTATTACAAGAGGCACCTTTAGTCGGGTGATCTCTGTTGTTTTTCTGTTAATGGCATCGGCGATAGGTAGCGCCGCTTGGTTCCTAAGGTAAAGCCTTTCATGCAAAGTTACTCCGGCGCCGGAGTGAATCACCTCTGAGTTTGACGCAAATCGCTTCCGCTGCGGGAACGGAATGAAAATGGGGGAGGGCTGGCCCCTCGGGGCTACTTCAATAAAGCACGCCCTCATGCGAGCTTCCCACTTCACATTGTTCTGAGCACGTCTCATTTTAAGACGTTTTGCTCTCGCTTCCACTAAATAGAAGTTGTTGTGATAAACTTCTACAATCCGAGATGAAAAATAAAGGGATAGAAGTGATGAATAGAAGAAGATCGCAACTTATAAAATGGCGAATACTTTTCTGGGTATCTCTAGCTCTCTTCCCACTACTGGTAATTACCGGATGCGAAGTCTACACTCATTTTCTTTCGCACCTGTCGTTATGGGCAGACGTCATAGTTTCAGTTCTACTTCCGTCTTTGATTCTGACATTTTGTTCTACAAAATATCAGGCTGTAAAAAATAGTATTAATAGTTCGAGTCGAGAGGAATGATTTTAGAATGGAAACTGAAAGCAATCGCATTGAAAGAGTCT
>CAZDFM010000025.1:0-9879 GCA_964504465.1 uncultured Pseudobdellovibrionaceae bacterium
TACCGCATCCATGCGGCCGCAGAGGTCCCGCAAGAGGGGATATACCCAAACCCCAACCATCACCGGAACGCGACCTTTTTAGGAAAATTAAAAAACCACTCAGAATTTTTTTCGAAGATTTTTCCTCACTAAATTCCCGAATAAATAGAAGTTTCCATTTCGGTGTACCCAGGGGCAGCGAGCCATGGATGGCGTGTCCCAGCAAAGGGGGAATAGCTTCCAGGCGCTTGAAGGGGACCGGAGCCCCGTTTTTTCGAAACGATCTATGCAAGTGCTGGAATTTTCGTAGAAATATAAAGTTTTCAGCGAGGTTGACGCGGTGGGTAGATTTGGTATAACGCAGCTAATCATAGGTCCTTTTTTGAGTCGAGAATTCTTCCTTTCTCGCTCGTTAGCTGAGGTTTTTTGTGTCGTTTTCAATCATTTCTGCTCTGACAGTTCTTCTTACGCTGGGCCAAGCCTTTAACGGTAATGGTCAGTTTGTACGGGAGTTTAAGTTAGATCAGAAAGCTGAAGTCATGCAGGCGCTTCAGTCTTCTTGTCAGATGCTGATGGAAGACGAAAACATGAAACTCATGAACGTCCCAATGGTTGTTCAGGTTATGAAGAACGGTCTTGAGCGCTACGAAAAGAAACGAAAAGAAGCCGTTGAGGCCTATTGTGAACGCGTTCGCAGTGAAGCTGTTGCGGCCTCTCAAGAAAATCCCTCCGCCGCAGGTGCAACTGAAGAAGTTCCTGTTTGTGATGAAGGAGAAGCGCTTACGGCCTTTGAAACCGAACATGCCGCCGAATTTGAAAGCATGAGTAAACAGCTCGAGCTGTTTCAAGGTTTTGATCTTAAGGATGCCATTCAACTTTACGGTGCGATTTGTTCGCCTCCGTTTAGCGAAAATCTTCCAGATGTCGTGAGACTTGATGAGTTGATCAAATCATACAACCGTCTAGCTGCAGAGGCTTTAGATACGGATCTATCACAGTTTAATAATTTTAAACTTCCGCAGTCGAGTTTTGTTTATGCCGCTGACGGTGAAACGGTTGTGGGCGAAATTTTTGGGGAAGAAGGACGACGTACTTGGGTTCCGCTAAACAAAATGCCTCCTTTATTAAAACAGGCGTTTATTTCTGCTGAAGACCAGCGCTTTCGTGAACATCGTGGTATTGACCGAAATGGAATTTTGCGTGGTTTCGTTAAATACATGCAGTCGAGCCCCGACAATAAGCGGATCGAAGGCGGGTCAACCATTACTCAGCAGGTTCTTAAAAACACTGTAGCCGGAACTGAAGTAAGTCTTGATCGTAAAGTAAGAGAGATGATCCTTGCGGTTCGACTCGAAGATCAGCTTAAAAACAAAGATAAAATTCTTGAGATCTACCTCAACCTTATCTTTTTGGGTCGGAATTCCTGGGGTGTGCAGATGGCCGCCCAAAATTACTTTGGACCAAAACAAAAAGTGGCAGATCTAAATTTAGGTCAAATTGCGTTTCTCGCGGGTATTACTCATACGCCGAATAGCTACGAACCTGGTCGCCCGACTAAAAATATTCGAGAGCGTCAGTCTTATGTATTGGGCCGCCTACGTGACGACGGATTTATTACTCAAGAACAAATGGACGAAGCTCTTAAGGCAGAACTCAAATTTATCGAGAGACGACCAGTAAAAACATCGTACTTTCAGCACGCGGTTACGGCCGAAGTTAAAAAGCGCGTTAAGCCTCAAGCTCAAGAGAGCGGTGCGGTTTATCATTCGACTCAATCCCCAGTGCTTCAAGCAGTCACCGAAGCGTCATTGCAAGAGCAGTTGGCGCGCTATGAAATGCGAAATAACTTGGTTGAGTGGAACGGGCCTCTTAGAAACCTCGCTCCTAAAATTCCGGTTCAACCGCAAGCGGTAGAAATTCCGGGGTTAACGTCAGCTCCAACACCCCTAGTTCCTCTTGAACCTCAGACTTCGAGCCTTGCATTTAGCATGGCCGAAGAGGAGTGGAGTTCGCGACTTAAAGTGATCCAAGCGCAGTATCAAGACATTCATTGGAAAGTTGCGATTGTCCTTAAGAACAATCGAGACGAAGGAATTCGGATCGGTGTTAACACTGATGAGGGCCCTGTCACCGCAAAGATGGCCATTGCTGACGTAGGTAATGAATGGGCAGGTGGAGTACGTTCTAAAATTAGAGAAGGCGATGTGGTGTTCGTTACACCTTATAAAGAGCGCTTTGCTTTAAGAGTGCCGCCAGTAGTTCAAGGAAGTGCCGTCGTATTAGAAGCACACAGTGGTAAAGTGTTAGCGCTTGCTGGTGGCTTCAGTGTGCATTTTACTGAATACAACCGGGCGTTGAACTCAATGCGCCAGCCGGGTTCAACGGTAAAGCCATTTACGTTTTTAGCAGCTTTACAGCAGGGTTTACAGCCGGACACGATCGTTCCCAATAGCCCAATTTATTTTGATAAAGTTGAACGTCGCTGCAATGCTTGGCGACCAAAAAATTACGATGATAACGGTCCTGAATATATGAGCCTTCGCAGAGGGCTTGAAACTTCAAGCAACCGAGTGGCCGCAAGTTTATTAAAGGGTATGAATCCAGAAGACCCTGTGAGCGCACTTAATCTTGTACGAGATATTTCGTCTGACTTTGGGCTGTATGAAAATCCCTATGATTGCTTCCCATTTATTTTGGGTTCAGATGAAACAAGTCTCTTAAAATTGACTGCGGCTTATGCAGCAATCGCCAATGGCGGAAAATATATTGAGCCTCATTTTCTTGACGAAGTTAAAAGTGCAGCGCAGATCCAAAGACCTCTATTGACTCGAAAAATAAAAACTGTCGATGCAATTTCGCTATTTCAATTAAAGCACCTCATGACGGGCGTCGTTTTAGATGGGACTGCGCGAGAATTGAAAGACCTTAACGGAGAAAAAGGCGAACTCTTAGTTGCCGGAAAAACCGGAACTTCATCGGGCTATAACGATGCTTGGTTTGTTGGGTTTTCTGACAAGATCGTCGTCGGCATTTGGATGGGTTATGACGAGCGTCGAGCTTTAAAAGGCACTGGTGGAACCCTTGCGCCTGTTATTGCAAAAGATATCTTCGCAAAGGCATTTGAAACTTATTCTCCAAAAGATTTATTGAAAGCTCCGCCTAAAGGAACTGAGTTCATCGAGCTTGATGGACAATTAGAATCAATTCGCGCATCGGCTGAAGATACGCGTCATTGGCTCTTGTATGGATATTCTCCACTCAATCCCCCGCGTGATGGTGCCGTACTGTCGCCTTATCAAGATTACGCTGACGAGCCTGAATACGAAGAACCTCAGACTCGAGAGCCAGAATTTGAAGAGCCAGAAGTCGAAGTGCCCCCAAAGCGAACTCCTCGTAAGGCTCCCAAACAGGCCGATCCCATTGAAGATAGTCCATGGAAAACTGAGTACGACCAGGAAACTGAAGAAGAATCAGGTAATGACTCCGAAGAAGACGATATCCCGCCAAGATTTAGAATGTTCGGCGGCTAAAATGAATTTACGCATATTAATGAAAGGAAGTTTATGAAACTCTTTAAATCTCTAGGTCTCGCGAGCCTCATGGCTTTAGCTTGTACCAACGCAAGTGCCGCAAAAGTTTACGATGTTTCAATCGATCAGGTTTTGTCATTGTTGCCACAAGAGGAACAAGTTGTATTCGGTTACGTACTTGATCCGATTTCGAACTGGAGCTCTAAGGAACGAAAAGCGATGGACCTTTTTTCTGGTTTCCGCGCTATTGAGACGCTTAATCCGCTCACGGCTCAAGAAGACTTAGAAATGTACCGTTCGAAGGCCGCTTTTTTAGTGAACCGTAATGTCGACAAGATTAATTTAGAAAACATCGACACGCTTCAATTCTTACAGAGTTTTGATGTGGATTTACGACATGAAGCGATTCACGAGTCGATGGCAAACCTCATGTACCAAAACGCAATCGACGAAAGAATACGTATTAGATATTTGTCGATTGATAACCAGGTTAAAAAAGGAACACTTTCAGCAGCCGATGCTGAAAAAGCAAAAACTGTTCTTGCTGAGCAAGCCGAAGTAAATGCAGCACAAAAATGGTGCGGTAAAGGCGCTGATTGCATTAAGTCGAGCGCTCCGTTTCCTGGGGATTGGCAGTGGATTTTGGATTCTGGAAAAGCCGTAGGTCAGATTGACCCGGATTTCCCAAAAGAAATCTCATTCATGAGCGAAGTCGTACGTGGAACTGCCGAGGAATTAGCTGACCGAGCCGAAGTCCAAGCGCTTGAGTCACAAGTATCTTATCCAGCAAGTTACGTTCTGATCGAGTCTTCATTTTGGTTTAATCGCTTTATGCAATCTGGAAAGACTGTCATTTCGTTACATAAGGTTTCAGATTCTCAAACTCTAGTTTTAATTTCGACAGCCTTTGCGGTCGAAGCTGATGCCTTGACCAAATACGATATGTTCAACTTCAAAATTCGAGATGTATTTTTGGGTAACAGCTTTGTAATGAATCGTGACGAAGGTTTCGCAAAAGGTCTTCCTCCGTACAATAAAGATTTAGCTACAAGCTTAAAGGCCCTTTTAGAAAGTCGCTAAGTCGAAGTGATTTTTTAGAGCCTGGGCTCAAGCAGGGCTTTAACTTTATTAAAGATTAAATGGCTGTCGTAATATGCGACGGCCTTTTTTCTGGCTTTTTCACTGAGCGATTTTTGCAGTCCAGGATTTTCTAACAGCTCTTCGATAGCCTGAGTAATAGGTGTAGACGCGCGCGGTGAAATCAGTAATCCAACTTCACCGTCATCAAGAATTTCGGGAGGGCCTCCCGCTCGGGTGGCAATACACGGCAGCCCTGTTGACATAGCTTCGATCAACACAAGTCCAAAAGTTTCTTCGTAAGACGGCATCACGAAAATATCGAAGGCTTGCATTAAGGTAGACACATCGGCGCTAAAGGGGGCGAGTACTAAAATCTCTTCAAGATTAAGTTCAGCGATTCTACTTACAAGCTTTTTGTAAGTCGGCTGCGAAGGCCAAGTGTCGTCGCCGACCATAATGAACTTTAAATCTTCACGGTTTTTAAACGGCGCAATTGCATCTAGAAATTCAAAGACGCCTTTTTGTGGATCAAGTCGACCAATGTAACCAATGACTTTCTGATTGGGCTTTACGTTCCAAGAATTCAACACAGGTTGGGGCTTCGCTGCAGGGGAAAACTTGCTCGTATCGACCCCATTCGGGATCACCACATATTTTTCTTCTGGGACGGGCAAACACTTTAGCAGTTCGCGCTTTTGCAAATGAGTGAGCGCAATTAAATGTTTAAGCTTCGAATAAATAAGCTTATGTAAAAAGTCTTTCTTATTTACGTTTTTCACAAACATGTGAGCAAAGCCAATAACTTGAATGTGAGGGAGTCCCACAAGGGCAGGATACAGCACCCAAAGGTCTCGAAGGTTATGGACATAAATGGCTTCAACTTTAGAATCTTGTAAAAAGCGGCGAAGCTTGAGCGAACACCCGAGGTCAAAGTATTTACTTTTTGGTTTTAGCGCAAAAGTCGGAATGTTCTGCTCTTGCGCGTTCTGTTCAATGAAAGAACCAGGAGGAGAAATCACAACAGAAGGAGATCCTGCTTTTGCAAAGTCTCCAGCGAGTTTAACGGCCATGAGCTCCAAGCCTCCCTTAGCGGAAGACAAGCAAAGCTGAGCAATCATTCCTGCGCCCATTTCCCATCTGCAGTGAGACATCCATCATCAACATCGATAGGGGGCGCGAAATTTTCTATCGTAAAATTTTTCGACGGTAGGGTTTCGATAAAGGTATTTTTTTGTGGATCCCAAGTGTAGGCCACAAGTTCTTCTTCGCAAACCGGAGGCGGAATATCATCTGGCTTTTCGGCTTGGCTCATATCTTGTGAACTTGTGAGAGTGATCGTATCGATATTGAGAAGCCCTTCTTCATTCTTCGAAACGAGAGAGCGAGTTTCCCAAAGGTCGCCAGCATCTCCTTCTGTGCGACCAAGATTGAGATGAATCTTTTTTCCAGAGCCCTCTTGATATTGAAGTGAAATCCCGCCTAGAAAATCATTGATACAAACAAGCTCAATGCGGGTTTCTTTTTCTTTTATGAAACCAATCAGTTCGGGTTTACCATTTTTGCCTTGGCACGGAACTTTTTGGAGTGGGCCTCCATCAACTGCAAGCGAGCGAGCCGTCACTAAGAGAAACTTTTTAAATTGAATCTCTGACTCCGCAGAAAAATTAAGAGGAGCCGCGGGCTCAGAGTCGATCTGCGAATTAAAATTGAAGACGGATTCAGGCGTGGGAGTAAGTCCACTCTGAGATAAGAACTTTTGCTTCTGGTAAAAGTAATAGCTGACGGCTGCAACGATGAAGACCACAAACACTAATAAGATGAGATTACGTCGCGAATTCACTCAAACTCCTATGAGCTGTCTATTAGAGACCTTTTAAAGGCCGCGGAGTTCTTTATTTACCATATCTCGGCGGATGTTTCCTGATTTTTGGTTTCCCAAACGAAGAACAAAGATTACATGCACAACAAGAATAAGACCCCAAATAAGAATAGGCCACTTTGCCCAGAAATGATTAGATGCGCCGTGAAGGTTAATTGCGATGAGCAGGGCATTTACAGCCAAATAAGCTGAAACGTGGATAAAGAACGACAGTTTGATGTCAGCATCATTCGAGGCAAAATTAATTTTATGCCGAAACCTGTCGTCCACGTCTTCTCCGAGATGCAAATCGATCGAGAAATTCTAATGAGAAAGTCGCGAGCGAATAGGCTAAGCGAGAAGAACTCTACCGTCAATCCTACCAGAAACTGTGGGGACCTGGGTCGAAGTGCGACCCAGACAGAAGAAATATGTACTAAATTAGAAGCCAACGTTAAGAATTGGAGAGACTTTAAAGAGTCCTTTGTCATGGAAATTTATGAGGCCGATTTGTATTCCATGTAATGACTGAGCAGAATTGACGAGTCCGATTTGCAGACCATAAACAGCTTGCGCCTTATTATACAGGCCCATCTGAACACCATAAATATTTGTATGAGGGCTCCAGTTTGCAAGTAACGAGGCTTGAACTCCTGAAACCGAAGAGCTTGCTGTATTGTAATTCATGATACCTGCGATCTGAAACCCAAACA
The DNA here is from genome assembly GCA_964504465.1 of uncultured Pseudobdellovibrionaceae bacterium. Lineage (GTDB taxonomy): Bacteria > Bdellovibrionota > Bdellovibrionia > Bdellovibrionales > UBA1609 > CAZDFM01. The sequence goes on from CAZDFM010000025.1 coordinate 7,161, forward strand.
CATCTGTTTTATTTGTGTTTACGTTTGTGATACCAGCCAACTGCAAGCCAATAATCTTTGTTGTTCCGTGGGTTGCGTTAAATAAACCGCCAACACCAATCCCAACAAAATCTTGTTCAGTGATGTTTCCTAATACTCCGAGGTCGACTCCGTACATATCGCGATGTTTACCCCAAAGTGCACTCATTCTAACTCCAGTGACCGAAAAATCACTCGGAGGGAACTGAATCGGAGGAGCAATCCCGACAGATAAAGGTGACAAGGCAGCAAAAGCCGAAGGTGCACCTGCAGTTAAGAAAAGACCCAACGAAAGAAGAACTGACTTTATAATTTTGTTTTTCATACAGTGATTGTAGTCCGCGACCCGCACAAAGCACAGGCCAAATCCGTCGGATTTGGCCCTGCATTAGGACTAAAGGAGTGCTGCTTTAAAGGCGGCTAATAGACTGCGCCCATCGCGCTCATTACGGTCGCCAGTGGAAGCTTGGGGTAAGTCATTGTAATACAATGAATGGATCCGGCTCCTTCATTTGCCAATGTCACAGTATTAACTGGAACTACTTTGAAACCTTCGGCAGTAAAAATGTCGATCACTTCTTGGTCTTTTGCCTGCCCAAAGATTGGCAGATAAACCGTTTTGTTGATCATAAGAATGTTCACATAAGTTTCAAGCTCGCGATTCGGCCGAGGGAGTTGAACTACACGGTATCCGGCTTGCTCAAAAGTCGAAACGTATTGGGGCTCATCAGTGATAATTGTGTCGTCACTGATAAAACGTGCGGTCTCATCAACATGACCAATCCCTTTTGTCCAAGGCATTCGAAACAACTTTTTACAGCCATAGTAACCAGTAAAGAAATCATCTGGATACGATTCGGTCAGCTCATTGTCGATAGTAAGACAAGCGCCTAATGAATTTGGCATATAGTTGCCGCCTTCGTACATCAACTCGTGACGAATCATATCCGCACCAAACATGGCGGCGAACTTCGCGTCTTCTTCAAACTCGTGATAGTACTTTGCATCGACAACGCGAAGATTTTTTGAGCCGTCATTTTGCGTCACCCAAAGAGGAATGGGAAGGCCGTCACGTGACCAAAAGCCCCAGCTGCTATAAGGGATGTAAACCACATGGAGTCTTTTAGCATCGATATGTGGAGAGAATTGGCTGCGGATTCTTTCGATTCCTGCGGGACCCTGATCTGAGTAAATAATCACTTGTACATCTGCCGGCAGATTTTTAACCATCGCAAGTTTAACGTTGAACGAGTTAAAATCGTAATCTCCGGAGAAAACTAAATATCCAGCTTCATCGTGCTCCGCAAAAGGCATTACATTTTCAGCGGCAAATGGAACGGCCATTCCACCTTGTTGCACTAATGCATTTTCTTGTTTTAGCTGTTGTTGAAAAACTGGATCTAAAAGAATTCTTTTAGAAACGGCTGCACCTTGCGCCGTCGGTAAATAAAGTGCCGCCACAACGGCCGCGATTTTTAAAATCGATAATTTCATCTGAGTATCCCCCCTCGTCATGAGGAAATAACTTCATTCTAAGTTGGAAGGCTGTCAACAGGGCTTCTCTCGGCCCAGCTTGTCAGGGAGCAGTTGCAGTAACAGATCTTGTAAGAGGCTCTAGCAAAGGTTTTGCTGGTGGTGAGGAAGTTTTTTGAAACCTTTCAATATACTGGCAGCGTTGACACAAGTTTTCTACGAGCTTCCGATTCTGGAAACCTCTAAGTAGAGCTTGGGCGCGAGCCCCCTCTAAGATCTCTAAAAGAGGCAGGTCTTGTACATTTCCTAAAGGAATTGCACCTTCTTTGTCGAGACAGCAAGGGACTACCGTGCCATCTGCCAATATTCCGAAGTGACTTGAAAGCCCATAACACTTCCCTTGGGTTCCCAGCACAGGAAGTGCCAAGTCGGGCCAGATAAATTCAGTATCAAAATGCAGATAGAGCCGATTTTTTAGGCGAAAGCTTTTCTGTTTTCGAACATCAAATTCTTTTGGAATTTCGACATCAAAGCGTTCACCCACAGCTTCAAGCATCGAGCGATTCGAAAAGAGCTGCCCTCGCACATCCTGCAAATTCCAAAGCCTGTAGTTGAGGTAAAGGTCGGGACGTTTCTCGAAAGCTTCTTCGGTATAATTAAAAATGCGTTCTAAATAAACATGGGGGTCGCGCTCTGGATAATTGTCAAAAAAACTATGCAAAGAAAAATTCACTTGGCGAAAGGCCGGATGCAAAAGCAGACGACTTTGTTTTTCTTTAAGAAGTATTCCATTGGTCACGAAAAATATTTTCGTCTCGTGGCGATGACAAATGTCTACGAGTTCTTCAAGGTGAGGATGCACTAAGGGATCACCCATAAGGTGGAAGGCGACCTGTTCGGTAAGTGGCGCGACTTGGGCAATGATGTTTTCAAAAAGTGTCAAGTCTATTAGCTTTTTCGCACGTAAAACTTCAGGGCAAAAACTGCACTGCAGGTTACAGATGTTGCTGATCTCAACGTGAACTTTTTGGTAGCGCTTTGCCATGGGTCCCTTTCGACCCGAAACATAGCACAGTTGTGCAAAAAAGCACAAAGTGCTGTCAGAAAACGAGAAGAATGGAGTGGGCCATTCGCTTGCCGCTTGACGGGGTTCTTTGAAAATATGATAAACCTAAAAAAACAAAGGACACCCCATGCTTCATGTTTCAAGTATTACCGTTGCACCTAC
>CAZDFM010000025.1:9889-12221 GCA_964504465.1 uncultured Pseudobdellovibrionaceae bacterium
AGGGATCTTGGTTTTACTCGCAATTGACTTGAGCTTATTTGGCAAAAGCGACCACAAGATCACGACCAAAAAGGCTTTGCTTGAAGCCGCAATTTGGATTTCGATCGCACTCGCGTTCAATGCGGGCTTTGGTTACGTCTACGGTAAGACCTTAGGGGTAGAATTTCTTACAGGTTATTTGGTTGAGCAAAGCTTAAGCGTCGACAACCTCTTTGTAATGTTACTTATTTTTAGTGCCTTTAAAATTCCTGACCAGTATCGCCATCGAGTTTTATTTTATGGGATTTTAGGGGCGATCGTTTTTAGAGCGATCTTTATTATTTTGGGTGCCTCGCTTCTTGCGGCCTTCCATTGGATTCTCTATGTTTTTGGCGCCATTCTTTTGATCACAGCCGTCAAGTTACTGCGCAACTCAGACGACGAAATCGATGCGACCGAGAACTGGTCGATTCGACTTCTTAAGAAATTCATTCCTACAACGACAGCTTTCAATGGAAATCACTTCTTTGTGGTCGAACACGGAATCCGTAAAGCGACGCCCTTGTTTTTGGCATTAGTTGTTATCGAAGTGACGGATTTAGTTTTTGCGGTCGATTCTATTCCTGCAGTTTTTGCAGTTACGCAAGATGCCTTTGTGGCCTTCGCTTCAAATATTCTTGCGGTGCTTGGTTTAAGGGCGCTCTATTTCGTGTTAGCTGATTTCGTTGGTAGACTTCGCTATCTAAAGCCGGGCTTAGCCGCAATCCTTGGATTTATCGGCGTCAAGATGCTCATTATCGATCTTTATAAGATTCCAAGCGAAGTTTCACTTCTAGTTATTTTTGCGATCTTACTAACAGCTGGACTAAGCTCTTGGTACGTCGCACGACTTGAATTGAAAAGGGCCAACAAAACAGATCCATTTGCGAACTAAACTTGTAGCCACTACCGAACCAATGGTTCAATGAAGTCAAATGACTGCTCATAAATTGCATGCCAAGATCAGTGAATACGTTGCCGTATTGCAACGATTCGTTGATCGCCTTTGGTATCCACCATTACTTGGCTTGCTCGCGGCTGCTGATAACTTCATTGTCGTCATCCCCAATGATGGTCTCTTAATTTCGAGTTCAATGTTAAGACCTCGGCGCTGGCTAAGCCTCGCAATTTGGATTGCAATTGGGTCAACCTTAGGTGCGTTCCTACTTGCCGTTCTGATTGAGGCGCACGGGATGCCGTGGGTATTAGAGCTCATCCCTGGACTCGACAGCTCTTCGGCTTGGGTTTGGACCGAGCGCTTTTTTGACAATTACGGTTTGATCGTGGTCTTTCTAATTGCCGCCACTCCATTGCCGCAGCAGCCGGCAGTGATTCTTGCGACAATCTCGAGTATTCCTTTGTGGCAAATTGTCGTAGTTGTTTTTATTGGTCGGTTGATTAAATTTTTAGTCATGGCTTACATTAGCACTCACGCCCCGCGGTTGATCACGCGCATTTGGGGAATTCGTGGTGAGCTAGAAGAAGTCGGGATAAAGGTGAAGTAAGGTGGAAGAGATCATTGTAGTCATCATTTGTTTGGGACTGAATGCTCTATTTGCGGCATATGAAATGGCATTTATCTCGGTGCCTCGGCCCGAGCTTCGTAATCTTGCGCGTTTAGGAAATAAGTCAGCGCAAAAACTCTTATCCTTAAGAGAAAATCCCGAGCGCGCTTTGTCCGTCATCCAAATTGGAATCACTCTTGTGAGTGCAGTTGCCGCGGCACTTGGTGGATCAGGCGCCTCTGAAACCATTGAACCTTACTTTCAGAATGTTTTAGGCTTTCGCGAAATTAACGCCGAGATTCTTTCGGTACTCTTAGTCGTTATACCCATCACTTATTTAAGTGTGGTTGTTGGCGAACTCGTGCCCAAAACTTTAGCGCTTCGAAATCCCTTAAAGATTGTTCTCAAAGGTGCGGGAACTTTATTTATTGCCGACAGAGTTCTGTCACCAGTAATCACAGTTTTAGAGTGGTCGACCAAGACTATTCTTAGGATCTTTTTTAAAAGAACGATCTCACCTGAGGCGCCGCAAACAACAATCGATATCGAAAGTTTTTCGCCCGTCCATCAGAGCTTCATCATGAACATGATTGAGATTAAGAAGAATAAAATCAAAAATATACTGATTCCCTGGTCGCAAGTTAACTTAGTGAAAAGCTCTGATAATATCGATGAAGTGGCTCAGGTGGTGATGGCTTCGGGCCATACGCGACTTCCGGTTATCGACAACGATTTAGTCATAGGGATCCTTCATACTAAAGAATTTGCAGCTCTTCAGGCCTCGGGCGAAAAGAATTGGCAATCAATCA
>CAZDFM010000026.1:0-12184 GCA_964504465.1 uncultured Pseudobdellovibrionaceae bacterium
AAGCTGGCTCAATTCAGAATCGGTGCGAACATATTCTAAAATATTTCGGACATCCTGAACGTAGTGCCAAGGACTGAGGTTTTGGTTATTGATCAAAGGTGCCTGGCATTCAGGTTGAATGCCACGTTTATCAAAACGAAGAGTCGAGTATCCTTTCTGCGAAAGCCACTCAGCAATATCTTTAAACGGTCGATTGCCAGCCGGTATTTGTTCATCTCTATTTGTAGTCCCAGACCCATGAACAAAAAGTACAAGTGCTTTTGCTGGAACCTTAGTGGGTGTTAATAAGGTGGCCCCTAAGTTACAGCTTCCGACATTACCTCGGGCATCACTCAAAATGAAAAGATCGCGGCTTGCAAAGGACTGTGCAAAAACAGAGGATGGGCCGATTAATAAGAGAAAAAGAATTCGTGTTAGCACGGCGCTATTTAATTTGGATTCTTTGATCAAGGCAAGCAAAGGCGACTGCTTGAATAAAATCCAATAATTCTGTTCTTCTCGTCATTGGCAGCTTGATTTTGAGCACTTCTTCTCAGAGGATGAGAACTTTGTCAGAACGAGGTTTTTGTTATGCCCCATATTAGAATTCGCGGATTAGAGAAGAGTGAACTTGTCAGCATCTGCTCAGCTTTAGTGACCGAAGTTTCAGAAGTAACTACGACCCCTGCATCTCATTTTACAGTAGAACGTATTGCAACTGAGTTTATTGCGGGAGGAATTTCTGTATCGGGAGAGCCTTTCTGCGAAATTTTATGGTTCGACCGAGGTCAAGAACTCCAAGACAGAGTGGCTGCAATTGTGACAAAGCATTTAAAAAAACTCGAAGCCAATAAAGATGTGGTTGTAGTCTTTACGGTATTAGACCGTGCTAGGTATTACGAGAACGGACAGCACTTCTAAGATCTACTTGCTGACAGCCGCCATTCAAACGTAGATAATCCATTTCATGGCAGTAGAACAAAGCTCACAAGATCTTATTCAAATTGTAACTCTATTGGGTGCGGCAGTTATCGCAGTGCCTTTATTTAGGCGTATTGGACTGGGCTCAGTGCTCGGATACCTTTGCGCGGGCTTAGTAATTGGTCCGTTTGGATTAAAGCTCTTCGTTGATCCGCATTCGATTCTGCATGTCGCGGAACTCGGCGTGGTCATGTTTCTTTTTGTGATCGGCTTAGAGATGCGTCCATCGCATCTTTGGAGTTTGCGTGGAGAGATCTTCGGCTTGGGTTCCTTGCAGATTGCGGTCTGCACAATAGTTCTAACCCTCATTGGTGTTCTCTTCGGATTTTCTCTAAAAGTTTCGTTTATTGCAGGCATGGGTTTTGTTCTCACTTCAACCGCAATCGTGATGCAGCTTCTGGGTGAACGTGGTGATATTGGTTCACAACACGGTCAGCAAATGGTTTCTATCTTGTTGTTTGAAGATCTTCTGATTGTGCCATTGCTTTTACTTGTCGCCTTTATGTCGCCCATTGGGCACACCGGCGGAGTTGAGTGGATAAGTGTACTCATCGCTCTCGGCACAATTGCGGGCGTGATCGCTGCGGGTAAATGGTTGCTGAATCCTTTTCTTCATATGTTGGCCTTTGCCAAAGCCCGAGAAGTTTTAACCGCGGCCGCCTTACTTGTTGTTTTAGGAACCGCGCTAGTTATGCAGCTCACTGGGCTTTCGATGGCCATGGGAGCGTTTTTAGCTGGAGTATTACTTGCGGAGTCTTCGTTTCGGCATCAGATCGAAGCGGATATCGAACCCTTTCGCGGAATTTTGTTAGGACTGTTTTTCATCGGTGTGGGTATGTCACTTGATCTCAATTCAGTTGCTGCAAGTTGGCAGCTGATTGCAGGCCTCGTGATCGCAATGATGGTCGGAAAATCTCTTTGTATTTATGGAGTCGCCCGGTTTATGGGTTCGGACCGCCTTGAATCGCGTGATCGCGCCGTCCTTATGGCGCAAGGGGGAGAGTTCGCATTTGTCCTTTATGCGGCGGCCGCTCGAGCAGGTGTGATCAATCAAGAGGTCAATGCCAACATGACTGCAGTTGTAGTGTTGTCGATGGCACTTACACCTTTAGTTGTCGTTCTCGTTAAAAAGTTTTTGCCAACTCCGGCACCTTCGACGGATGGAGTTGAAGAGGCGCATGATCTCTCAAGCCGAGTACTACTAATTGGATTTGGCCGTTTTGGGCAAGTGGTGAGCCAATTACTTTTGGCCCGAGATCTAGATGTCACGATTATTGATTCAGACCCGGACCGAATTCGCAATGCGAGCAATTTCGGTTTCAAGATCTATTACGGAGACGGTTCAAGATTAGATGTGCTTCGTGCGTCTGGAGCAGAGAAGGTGTGCCTCATTGCCGTGTGTGTCGACGACAAAACGGTCGCAAGCCGTATAGTTGAAATAGTTAAAAGTGAATTTCCGCACGCAAAATTGATTGTGCGTTCTTTTGACAGAGTTCATGCAAGAGAACTTGTACTTGCGGGTGTAAATTACCAACTACGTGAAACTTTCGAATCAGCGCTGATGTTTGGTCAGCAAGCCCTTCGCGAAGTCGAGGTGCCGGAGAATGAAGTCTTTGCGCTCGCCGAAGATATTCGTCGGCGCGATCAAGAACGGTTTGACCTTGAAGTTGCAAACAATAATACCGAATCAGGCAGATCTTTGTTGTTAGGAAACATTCCGAAACCCGCGCCCTTGGTTGAACCCAAGCGCGCGCCTAAAATGTTAAATCAAGCTCCCGATCACTCGAAGTAATGCGCTCGTTCTCGAGCTCATTACTTACAAACATCGAGTTCGTTACTCCACTTTTTGATACTTGCGTAAGAGCCACTTGTAGTTCTTAAAACGGCCCAGTATCTTGCGCCACCGCGCCACTTATTACTAACTTTGCCAGCAATTCGTCCATCGCGGCTTACCCAACGATTTAGAATACGAATTCCGCAGCTTAAGTTTTTATATGGGTCGTGGATCTCTTGCTCATTTCTGAAATCACAATCGTAGCCGTTACCACTCTCAATTGAGATTTGTAAAAGACCGCGGCTATAAATGTATTTGCCCTTACTGTCTTTAAAATTTTCTTTGTAAGAAGTTTCGGGCTTAAAATTACTTTCGAAGCGGACCATGCTCGAAATCAAATAAGTCCAATACTGCTTCCTCATTGAATAAGAAAAAGTATTGTACTTCGGACAAAACGTATTCTTATCAGTTGGGTTAGTTTCTAAAAGATCTTGGCCCAAATGATCTAATTGGTTCATTACATGCGAAGTCCATTCACGACCATCGCGATGTTTAGATTCCCAAAGCGGGACTAAATCTTGAGTTGATACTGGTGGAGTAGTGGGAGGCTTCGGAGTTGTCGGAGGCTTTGGTGTCGGCGTCGTCGGTGGCGTAGGTTCCGTCGGAGGGTTTTTACCCGCCATTGCAAAGGTCTGAGTACTAGTCAGAGCGATTAAAAGAAAGACCACATATATCGAGACTTTTAGCTTGTTTGTTTTCATACTTGCCAGATCGGCAAGATATTTTCAGGATTTTAATCCAGTTTTAAGTGTCAAAATACTGAGCAAACCTAGACTAGGAGCCTAAGACAATGGTCTAGCTCTAGTGCCAAACATATAAGCTCATATAGCAGGTGACCACCGATATTATAAGCGTAAGCGGCAGTCCGATTTTTAGAAAGTCCGCAAACTTATATCCACCTGGGCTTAAAATTAAAAGATTTCCGTGGTGACCGATCGGAGTTAAAAAAGAAGCCACCGCACCGACTGTTACTGTAACCACAGCGGCGGTCGGAGAAATTTGTGCGGTCTTAGCAAATGCAATTGCAATCGGAGCAATCAAAACAGTTGTAGCCGCATCCGAAAGTATTTGAGTAAGTAGTGCGGCAAACCAAAAGAAAACTAAAAGCATCGCAAAAGGCTGCCACCCTTGCGTTAATGAAGTCACCACGTCTGCAAGTAACTTATCAACTCCTGTCTTCTCCATTGCGATTCCGAGTGGGATCACTCCTGCGATCATGACAAAGATTTTAGTTTCAACTGATTCATATCCTTGTTCGACACTGATACATTGAGTGAGCACCATGAGGAGGGCTCCGGCCACAAAAGCAACGTGTGGTGCAAGCCAGCCCGCAGCCGCGCAAAGAATGGCGCCAAACATGATGCCGGCAGAAAGTTTCATTTTAATTCTGCGTTTTCGTTTCCCGGCGAAAGGCATAAACATTAAAAAGCCATGGTGACGAGTTAGAGTTTCGAGCTTCTCTTCAGGTCCCCAAAGAACCATTAAATCTCCCTCTCTAAGAGGAGTTTCTGAGAGCTCGTCACGTAACCAACCTGATTTTCTCCAAAGCCCGATGACAATAATTCCATAACGTTGAAAGAATTTAAGATTAGAAAAAGTCCGGCCTATAAACGAAGCTTTCGGCCCGACAACGGCTTGAAACACTTCACTGTCGTCGTTGTCAGTAGGAAGAGACGACTGACCAAATTTTTTAACAGCTCCCAAGGCTAATCCAAGGCGTTCTTCAACCGATACGAGTTCGTCAGCATCAGTCTTGACTCCCATTACGTCGCCTTCACGAAGACAGCTTTCTTCGTCGTCAACAGGCTCATGATTTCTAAACCAGGAAACAATTTCGAAGCGCTTGTCGGTTTCTTCTCGAAGCTCAGAAATTTTCTTTCCAATCCACTTACTATCTTCGGGAATTACCAGTTCGGTAGAAATATCAGTTAATTTAAACCGGTCATCATCTCCGCCTGCGCCCGAACGCCTTGGCAGCAACCAAACTGTCAGAAGAATAAAAATAAAACTGCAAATCACGATCGGAAGTCCTACATAACCCACAGAAAAGAAAGCCAACGGAGGAGCGCCCGATCTTTGAAGGATACTGTTAGCTAATAGAAAAGCAGGTGCACCGATTAAAGTTAAAGTCGTGCCAAGCGAGGCAGATGTCGCCATTGGAATTAATAGCCTCGAAGAATGCAGTCCTTTTTCTTTACAAAGCTTCATCACGATTGGCAGCATCATTGCGGTTACCATAAGATGATGCGTAAATGCCGATAGGGCCGCGACCGCTGTCATAATAACTAGGTTGGCCCGGATCTCAGATTTACCCGAGAGCCGCCCCACCCATTCACCGATCAGATCAGTAACCCCTGTGTATGCAAGCCCGGCTGACAGAATAAAAACCGCGCAGACAATAATTGCGGGTTCGCTTGAGAAGCCCGAGAACGCAGCTTTGACATCTAAGAGACCCGTAATCGAAAGCGCTAGGATAATAAGAATCGCAACAACATCAACTCTGAGGGCGTCCGTTACAAACAAGACGATCGCCGAAACCATAATAATGAAGAAAAGGATTTGATTTAAGTCCAATCGGAAAACTCCATCTGGCTTGGGTAGAACTGATGTCTCCCATAGTTCCTAAACAATTTCGACTAGTCTTTTGTGAATTTTCTAACAATGTCTTAGTATGCAAGAGTGCCAACACTCATGAGTTTCGTGCTTTTACTTGCCTGTTTCAGTCCTTCTTCTCACGCCGAAGAAGAGGCTTTACCGCTTTGGGAATACGGGGCCGGATTTGGTTTTGTTAGATACGAACACTATCCCGCTTCCGACCAGTTTTCTGAACTCTATTTGCCCTTCCCAACTTTCCAGTACCGGGGTGATATTCTAAGAGCCGACGACCAAGAAGGCGCGAGCCTTTACTTTTTTAGAAAAGGTAAGTGGTCCGTTGAGCTTTCTGGTGGAGGCTACTTGCCGCTCGAGTCTTCAAAAAACAGAGCCCGTGAAGGGATGGAAGACCTACCGGTTATGGGAATGATCGGCCCGCAATTGGTTTATCGACCAAGCAGCAAGTGGGAGCTTTCATTGAACACTTTCCAGACGGTCTCAGTAGATGGAAGCTTTATAAAAAAGAATGGCTTCTTCGCAGAAGCAAAAGCTCATTACCGTTGGGAGAAGGGGCGCTACCGGGGACAATGGGGTTTGAGCGTCGGAGGTGCTTCAAAAGAATTCCTTACGACTTACTTCGAGGTGGACTCGAAAGACGTAAAGGCGAATAGGCCGGGTTATTACGCTCGAGCAGGTTTGCTCAATGCAGATCTGAGCTACTTCCAAAGTATATTCTTTGGGGATTTTTCTCTGTATGTGGGCGCAGCCTTAAGTGATTATACAGCTTCAGCCAACCGCCGAAGCCCTCTACATAAATCAGATCACAATGTGAGTTACTTGATTGGTGCAACTTACACCATCGGTAAATCCTCAACTCCGGCAGTTAAAGTTGAGGAAACCAAAGGATTGTTCAGAAAGCGCGAAGCGGGAGGATACTACCTTGTTCCGTTTGATCGCTAAGAGAATAATAAGCGACTAATTTTTCTTCTCTTGAATCTTTTTGGCTGCTTGGGCCGCGACTTGGTCTACAGTTAGACCGTTCTTTTTAGCGATGTCTTCGTAAGCCGCTCTTCGTTTAGCATTAATTTCGTCAACAAAGGCTTTTACCTTTTCGTCGTTCGCTTTTACATAACCAGTAGGCAATTCATCTACTTGTTTTTTCGCACGAGCTTCATCAAGGGTTAAGGCTTGAGCAGTAGAAACAAGTGATAAGCTTAAAACTGTCATTGCAGTGAGCTTCATTAATTTATTCATAAAGTCTCCTTAAAAGATGCCTTCGTTACTTTGCATAACTTCATCAAGTTGTTTATCGACCTTCACCGAAATCTGGTGATCAATCTTTACGTTCAAATTTATTTCTAAAGGTTTGTCGGGAGCTTGAAGTGCCACTGTAGGGGCACATGCAACAAAGCCCAATCCGATTAGACCGCAGCTCAAATTTTTTATTAAACTCAATTTCATTTACGGACTCGCTTTTTCTAAATGTTCTTTCAAACGATTGGGCAGGTCATATGTTAACATCATCGTCTCAAGGGCGGCGAATAAATTCTGTTCTATGTTTATATTCAATTTTAGGGGCTTTCCACGCAAGTATTCTGGATTACGGCCTAAAGTACTAAGGGTCATAATCATATTGTACTTGTCATCGGTCTTAATATCTACGCTCAGGGTTTCGTAATAAAAATCGTAAAGATACCCATTCAGGATTTCCATGGGCCCATCTGACAAACGCATAAGCTTAGGAGGCTTCTCGCCAGGTCGATACCGAATCCAGCCTGGCTTAGTCACAAGTAAATGCCCTTCAACACTTGGAATTTTATTTTTGTAGGTCAATTCTACGGTTCCCTTAAGTGCTCCTTCGGCGGTAACTGCATCTTTTAGACCTAAAGCGAGTAATTTTTGAAGATCCAAATTGCGAACCCTAGCTTTGAGACCTTCTACGCTTGGCTCTAAAGGTCTTACAGTAAATGGGCCAGTTTCAAAATTCGCACCATCGTAAGTAAGCATAAGTTTCTCAACATTAACCAATGACTTATCCACAACTTCATAAAGGAATTCGATGTCGTATATGCTGGGCCCAACAACTACTTCTTTAGCTGAGAGACGACTGTGTTTTGCAGACTTTAATTCAGGATAACTTAAAAGCTCATGCTTAATTTCTAAATTTTTAAATTCGCCATATTCTGTCTTAATCGAAATGTTTTTGCCCACAAGCGCGAGGCGCCCTGTTAGGATTTCGTTCTTCGATCCAAAGTTTCCACTGAGCAAAAGCTTGCCAGAACCTTCTTGCAGGTAAGTCCCGGCCATAGGAATGGTTTCTGAAATCTTGGGGCTCACTTTAATTTCTGAGGGGGGTCCCTGGATTTTTAGCTCGTAATCACCTGACTCAGGTCGATATTCTAGCTCAACACTTTGAAAGTTCAGGGTCGAAGCGGCGTCAGTTAAAGTCAAATTTGCAGTATAAAGTTCTTCACCGATAGAAAAAGTTCCTCGACCGTTTGCCCCTTGAATAAGTGGCGCACCTGTTTCGTCGATGTACTTAAAGCCCTCAATCAAAAAAGTGCCCGAATTGACGAGAGCTTCGGTTTCACCCATCAACGCGAGTTTAAAATTGCCCATAGAAATATTGTAGGGCGAAGTGAGCCGAAACCGGTTCCCGCTTACCTGTATTTGAGCCTTTCTGAAATCGGCTAATGGAAAATTCGCGTTTAAAGATAATCCCGAAGAAGTGAGCGCCACTTCTTTGCCTACGAGCTGACCTAAAAGATTCACTTCTGGTGCGAGAGCAATTTGAACACGGTCATTGTCAGTTATCGAAACTTCACCCGTTAAAACCGAAAGATTCAACTCCTTCAGTGCAAATGGTGGGTTAGGGATTTTAAGGTTCTTCGCTTGGGAGTTAAGTTTTGTAACGGCAAGCTTGAGCGCGTCCGGGGCACAGCTGACTTCAATCCCACTTTCAAAAAAGAAACGCTCAGCTTTAAAGTATTCAACTTTGGAGTTCTGATTAGCTGTTGCGGAAAGAAGTAGCGTAAATTTTTGTGAATTTTGTAAATGATTAAATTTTAGCTCAATCGGAAGTTCTGTCTGATTATACTTTAGGTTTTTAACCTCTAATTCCAGTTGAGATGAGTCCAATTGTGCGCAATCTGAACTCAAGGACTTAAAGGTAACGGGTTCAGCTTCGGAATCGCTCGCAAAGGAGGAAGCAATTTCTTGTGCTTCATTTACATCTAAAGTTTCAACATGGGCTTGTACTGAAGTTAGTTTTTCGAGACCTGGTTTACCCAGACTGAATTGTATATCTAAAAGCGGGATAAAAGTGTTCTTCTGTAACCGTATGTCTTTCAATCGCAGTTGAGTCCAAGATAACTGGTCAATCGAGAATTCGGCATGAATGCCTTTGCTCTGAAAGTATCGAACACCCACAAAATGAAGAATAGGTTTGTTGAAGAAGAAAAGGACTGAGGCGCTGCATAAAAGCAGCAAAAGAAAAGCAGCGAAAAAACCTAAAATGATCTTCTTCAAACAGTCGGCCAACCCACAAAATTCTGTAGAATAAAAAGTAATCCCAACCCAAAAACTAATGTCAGCATTACACTCTTTGAGAAATAGGCTACCACGAGGGCTAAAACACCCACTACCACTTTCTGCTGAAACTCAGCTTGGCTACTTGAAGTTCCAAGAATATTGTTTGCAATGATGGCCGAGAATGTCGCTGGCCCAAGTAAACGCAAAAATTTGGGCGAAACTTTTTCGGCATATTTGCGCCCTTGTGAACTGATAAAAGAATAGCGGTAAAAAAAGGTGATTGCGCCTAAAATAGAAAAACCAATTACGATGGGTAAAGTCGAAGTCATATTTTTTCAGCTCGCTTCTGCATAATAAAGGCTAAGTAACTTGCCAGTATAATCGCTAAGAAAACTCCCAAACCAAACGGGAGAGTTCTTAGCAAATAAATCAAGGGTAGTGCAAAGAACGCGGCCCAATAGGCAAACTTTGTTTTACTGACCGAAAATATCAATGGCATAAACATAAGAGGAATACTGAACCCAAGGTTCCACTCTTTTGGAATAAAATGACCGAAGGCGACGCCTACCGTGCAGGCTACAACCCAAAAAATCCAAGTACAAAAACCTGAGCCGAAATAATACCAGGGCTCACGTTCTTTTGAGATAGAACGTTTTTGAATTTCGTTAAATTCTGCGATGGCGTAGAGCTGGTCTGTTAACAGGTAGGCCAATAGCAATTTCCACTTTACAGGAAAGTCTTTAAACTTTTCACTTACACCTGCGCTGTAGATTAAATGCCGAGCATTGACAATATTTGAACCTAAGACGGCTTGAAGGGGAGAGCCAAGACTTTGAAGTAAATCAATGAATACAAGTTGTGACGAACCACCAAAAACGACAACTGTTAAAAGTAAAGTGACCCACCACGGGAATCCCGCGGCGCTTGCAATTGTCGAATACATCAATCCAAAAGGTACTACGCCGCCTTGAAAGGCGAGGGTTTGTCTAAAACCTAAACTGAAAATCTGAGATCGTTTTGTCATGCGGTCCGGCTCGTGCCCCACCTTAAAAAGGCTAAAGTCACGGCTCCGCCACAGATTCCCCAAAATGCCGAGCCCACACCAAACAGCGAGAGTCCCGAGGCTGTAATAACAAAAGTAATAAAGGCCGCTTCTTTTTCTGAATCTACACTCAGGGCTTTTTGTAAAGAGGCGGCAATTGTCGAAAGTAATGCAAGCCCTGCGATTCCCATAACCATCTCGGCTGGAAACGCGGCAAAAATTGAAGTAACGGTGCCTGCAAAGATGCCCACGATCACGTAAAGAAGTCCTGCAAAAACTCCGGCAACATATCTTTTTTGTGGAGACGAGTGGCACTCTGGCCCCATGGCGATTGCTGCAGTGATAGCGGCAAGGCTAATTGAAAACCCACCTAGGGTCGCAATCAAAATATTCACAAAGCCTGACCATGACATCAAAGTCGAAACGGGAGTGTCATAGTTGTGGGAGCGCATAACAGAGATGCCCGTTAGATTTTGCGATGCCATAGTCACGATGAAGAGAGGAAGTGCCAGACTCAAAAGTGACTGCAGATCAAAAGTTGGAGCTGTAAAATAAAATTCAGTCCAAGTAAGCTTTATCTTTTCGAACTCAAAGAGCCCAGAAAACGAAGCCACAAGAACACTCGCAATAAGGACGATGAGCATCGTCGAGCGCTGTGCATATTTTCTACCGACTAAGTAGCTGACAAACATAATTCCAATAAGCAGGGGCTGAGTCTTTACGGCCAAGAAAGTGTTCAACGCAAAGTTCATGAGAACGCCAGCTAAGAGGGCCGCAGCTAGGGTCAGTGGAATTCGACTTAGAATCTTCTCAAAGATTCCGGTAACCCCGCAGATAAAAACTAGAACTGCCGAAACTAAGAATGCGCCAATAGCTTGATTCACATTAAATGCACTTAAGCTTGAAGCAAGGAGTGCCGCTCCTGCGGTGGACCAAGCAAAAAGAACTGGTGTGCGATATTTCAGTGAAAATACAAGGCCCAGCAATCCGACGCTAATACAGAGCGAACCCATCCAGGAGCTCGCTTCTCGAGGGCCGACCCCTGCAGCAGTTGCCGCTTGAAATACAAGAACGGCCGAACTCGTCATTCCAACCAAAACCACAATGAAACCTGCGACGAGTGCAGAAAATGACATGTCGGTTTTAAGCTGAGACCAGCTAAGCTGAAGATTTTTAAACAAGAAGTTTATCCCAGTTCTCTGGCTTGAAGCCGACGGTGCCCGAAGTTGGAGTTAAAACGAAAGGTCTTTTTATCAGTTTACCATTTGAAGCGAGCAATTTAAGCGCCTCGGCTTCTGTAAGTCCTTCTTTCAGCTTTTCGGCAATTTTTAGCTCACGATACTGAACGCCTGAAGTGTTAAACAGATTTTTAAGTCCGCCGCCCTGAGCTTTTAAGTGAGCTAACATAATTTTAAGTTCACCCAGCGAAGGGGGACTCTCGACTATCGCGAAACTTTCGTAGGCAATCTTTTTCGAATCTAAATATTTTAAAGCTTTTTGACAGGTACTGCAGGTCTTATATTGGTAGATTTTAAGGGGAGATTTAGATGTTTCTGACATAGCTTCGAAGTAACAGTGCACTGGGAGAAGCGTCAATTGAAAATACGGCTTTGCTTAGTTAGATCTGTTTGCGGCAGAATCTAAAAGGCCTGTTCATTAAAGAAAGAGAGCCGCCTATGAACTTGTTGTTTCGGTTTCTTTGGTTGATTTTAACCATGCGGTTTCGCCCCCGCATAGACTTGTTCGACCCGTGCACTACCAAGTACATTGTATTTCCGACAGATTTAGATGTTCTTCGACACGTCAATAACGGCAAGTACTTTTCAATGATGGATTTAGCCCGAGTAGATCTTATGGGCCGCAGTGGTGTACTAAAGAAAATCAACGACTTGGGTTACTACCCGGTGATTGCGGCAGGAACCTTAAGGTTTAGACGTGCACTTACATTGTTTCAAAAGTTTGAGATTCGCACTCAAGTCATCGGCTGGGATTCGAAGTTTTTCTATCTCGAGCAAACCTTCTTTCGGCAAAACGAATACATCGCAAGCGGGATGGTCAAAGCTCGTTTTATGAAAAAAGCAGGTGGCTCAGTTGACCCAGGAGATCTATTTAAAGAGATGGGTTTACAGGTACCGACCAAACCACTCCCCAAACACGCAGAGAAGTGGTCTCAGTCGCTCGAAGAGCAAATGGATTATTTAACTTTTGAAGGGTGATAGTGATCG
>CAZDFM010000027.1:0-2169 GCA_964504465.1 uncultured Pseudobdellovibrionaceae bacterium
CTAAAAAGTATTTTGCTAAAGCAGAAGAGGGCATTCAATATCTAAGACGAACAAACTCACAACGAAATGACCTCATCGCACTGTTAGCTCGCACCTATTATTTTATGGGAAGAGTCCAAGCCCGCCAAGAGGGCGAAGTCGATGCGGACGCATTTTTTCAAAGCCTTCGCTTTCAACAAACACATTTAATCAAAGCGGTCGAACTGTCGAGCAACCCTTGGTCACGTAAAGCGAGTGATGCGATTTTGTCGGCCTATCGCGATATGTGGGAGCACATGGAAGCTGGTCGAAAGCGAAGAGTAAAAGCCTCGTATCAAGAAAAGCGCAGCTTTATTCTAGCTTGGGTTCAAGGCGCACAACAGGCGATCAAAGAACTTCAGTCGCTTCGATTCCCAGGAGCTAACGAGGGCGCAGAAGCCAAGCGGATGTTCACTCAATTACAAGAAGAGCAAAGACGCATTAATGAGTTTATTAGTGAATTTGCAGTTTCAAATCCGCTCACAGAAGAATCAGAGAAACGAGAAGGTATTAAGCGTGAGGGTAGGGTGAAGGGAAGTAAATCTCCACTCGAAGAAGAAGCGGAGAAGCGCTAGTGCAAAAACTTCGGGATCTCTTTAGGGGCCTTGGGTTTTTAATCGAGGGTTTTCGAATTCTGAAATTACATCCGAGACTTCTACTTTTTGTTATTATTCCTTTAACTCTCGATATATTAGCTTTTGCAGGTGGCGTTTTTCTGGGAACAACCTTTCTCTCTGGATGGGTTGCGGCAGCTCTCAATTTTGTTATTACACCGGCTGCAGGCCTTTGGTACTCAGTACTTTATTATCCGCTTCTCGTTTTTCTTTGGGTCGCCTTTTTGGTCTTGCTTGGCTACTCCATTTTTGTCATTGGAGCCGTCATTGCGAGCCCTTTTCATTCCTTGCTAGCTGAGCGCACTCTAATGAAATTAGGGGCTCTGCAAACGGCTCCCTTCAGTTTGCGGTCCTCGCTCCGCACAGGTTTTAAAATGTTTAAAGCCTCATTAAAAAAAATGTTGGTATTCGCAGTGCTCGGAATTGTGATCTTGATTTGTTCGTTTATCCCAATCGTAAATATCTTAGCTTCGTTTATGGCATGTCTAATTGTGGCTTTTGATGCTATGGACTACTCCTTTGAAATAAAGGAATGGGGTCTTAAAGAACGCTTTGCTTTTTTTAAAGCAGAACTCCCCCTATTTTGCGGAATGGCCCTAGCCCTTGGCTTGACATTGTTAATGCCTGGACTCACTTTACTGTTTTACCCTGTTGCTGTGGTCGGAGCGGCTTCTAACTTAGCTCAGT
Source organism: uncultured Pseudobdellovibrionaceae bacterium (assembly GCA_964504465.1). Classification (GTDB taxonomy): domain Bacteria; phylum Bdellovibrionota; class Bdellovibrionia; order Bdellovibrionales; family UBA1609; genus CAZDFM01. Next base: position 1,320 of record CAZDFM010000027.1, read on the forward strand.
CTAAGAGGCTTCGAAAAGGAATCTAATGTTACAAGATCGAATACACCCTGCCATTTGTAAATCTCGCTCAAAAGTCGAATCTTGGTTTAAAGAACGCTCACAGGGATTGTACTTTCCGTTTTATTCCAGTTTCGATATTCGAGATTCGGGTTTTAAAGTTGTGCCGGTTGACGCCAATATTTTCCCTGCCGGTTTTAATAATATCTGTGCACAAGATAAAGAGCACGCAGTTGAAGTCGTCGGGAATTATCTTTCTAAACACTACCAAGATAAAATTAAAAAGATTCTTATCATCACTGAAGAACACACTCAGAATCCGTATTATTGGGATAACGTAAAAACGCTTTGGACTTTGCTCACCGAAAATGGAACTGAAGTTCGTCTTGGTATGCCAAAAGATTTGCCTGAGGAACCTTTAAAGTTAAAAAGCGCTTCAGGCTTTGACCTTGAGGTCTACTCGGCTAAACGAGAAGGTACAGGCGTAATTGCGGGAGGAATGGTCCCAGATTTAATTATCAGCAACAATGATTTTTCAGAAGCCTACTCCGAATGGATCGTAGGGCTTACGACACCCATTAATCCTCCGCACGCGCTAGGCTGGCACAGCCGCAAAAAGAATGAGTTTTTTGAGAAGTACAATGTCTTAGCCAAAGAATTTGCAGAAATTATTGGAATGCCTGAATGGACTTTTCAGGTCGTAACCGAAGTCTTTGCAGATTTCGATATTAACTCAGATGAAAGTTTAGAAAAGTTAGCAACTAAAACAGACGAATTCATTGCAGCCCTCAAAGTTCAGTATGAGAAGCGTGGACTTCAAACTCATCCCCACGTTTTTATCAAAAATAATTCA
>CAZDFM010000027.1:2179-12046 GCA_964504465.1 uncultured Pseudobdellovibrionaceae bacterium
AGTGGGTTCGGGCGAAGACGTTCGTCACTGGAACTATAAAGCTCGAAAGAAAATGAAAGCTGCTAAGGGCGGTGGCGGAATTTCACAAGTGATCATTCAAGAGGGTGTTCCGACCTTATTAAAACAAGATGATGCCACAGCCGAGCCAGTTATTTACATGATCGGTGAACAGCTCGCCGGAGGATTCTTACGTACTCACAGCAGCAAAGGTCCTGAAGAAAGTCTCAACAGTCCTGGTGCAGTGTACAAGCGACTGTGCGTGAGTGATTTAGCCATAAACACTCCTGGTTGTCCGATGGAAAACGTTTATGGCTGGGTTGCAAAACTCGGATTTCTTGCCATTGCGCTCGAAGCCCAAGAAAAGGGAATTAGCTGCAAAGCCTTTCATCCAGGTTAATGCATTTAGGTAAATGCCAAGTTGAGTGACTAGACTCCTGAGCTGTCTAGTTTGCCGTCGAATAGTCTAGATCAAGCCACTTGAGTGCCAGAGAGTTTTTAATTGGCCCACACTTCCCTGATAATAGGAAGTAGGGGGAACCTCAATGCAAAATCCCAAAATTTTACCTGCGATTGCGATCTTCGTAGTCATGTTTTTAGTAGCCGGTACCGTTAGTTTAAAATCCTGGGACGGTGTGGTTTACGTTTATCTAGATGACTCACGAAAACCGGCTGCCATCGGACGAGGCCTTGATTTTTCAAATTTAGATGGAAGCGAGCTGCTACTGGCATCTTCAAAGCGGCTTGTTTCGAGTGCCCGAATGCTTCTAAAAGAGAGCAATGTCGGTCTCGAACTTGGAAACTTTGTTGTTAAAAACTCTGAAGGCAAAAAAGTATTGGCATGTTCAGCTTATGATCGCGTGCAAGTCGAATTTCTTGCTGACGGTATTGCTGAAGCCGGACGTGTTCCCAAAATGACCATTGAAAGTCTATGTAAAGAGGGAACTGATCTAACTCGGATTCATCCGATCTGGATTCCAGTCGACCAAATTACCGCTCAGACTCCAGGTAATTTAGAAATGCAAGTATGGGAGAAAGATCCTGTGGGAATCAAACTCTCTGAGATGGGAACGCAGTGGCCTAAAACTTGGAACTTAGTTTCGGTAAAGCTTTTTAAGAAAGACTCCAAAGAAGCCGAGATCTTTATTGGCCCCAAAGATGTCAGAGATCTGCGAGACGCTCCTTTGCAAATGGTTTGGTAATTCTAGTTACTGTAAATGATCTGAAAACTTTGGACTTTGTTCAGGCGATCTAGCTCCGTAAAAATTTTCAAACTGCTGTCGTCGCTTTCAAAAATTAACCCTGTGTTTTGAACATAAAAATTGCGAGCGAGCTGTTCAGCATAATGATGGCCGCGACTTTGAAGTTGAGCGAAACGATCAGGCTCGGACCACTCAGTTGCAACAACCGAATTATCTTTATCAAACAGTAACATACACGAAAAGAAACTCTGACTTCTTATGTAGTAACACTCCAGGGCTAATTGCCGGACTCCAGAAGGACTTGCGACAAGAATTTTTTTGCGTTGATCTTCTGACGGAAAACCCGGAATTGCTAAGGGCTCGACCTGCATGGATTCGAAAAGTCTTTGCGCTTCGGTCCCATCAACCACAACCGAAAACGAAGTTGCGTTGAATTGTGGAAAAACTTCGGCAGAAGCCACCCAAGAAAATACGGCGAGCAAAAATGCGAGGGGACGTAAAAACATAAGAGCCTCCTAAGAGGCTCTATGCTACGACGAATTTTATCGAGGGCAATATGAATCTTGCCCTGTCGCGGGGATTAATAATTTCGAACGAATTCAATAAATGTACGAACGATTGCGCCAGAGGCACCTTTTTTTGGAGCGTAAGGAACACGATTCGCAACGTTCCAAGCCGTACCTGCGATATCCAAGTGCGCCCAAGGAGTATCTTTAGGAACAAACTGTTCTAAGAAGGCGGCAGCAGTTGAAGAGCCCGCACCTTTAAAATTTGAAATGTTCGAAAGATCGGCGTGAGTGCCTTTCATATCAACCAAATGGTCATCAGTTAAAGGCATTCTCCATACAGCGTCACCGCCGGCATCCGCAGCTTTTTGAATCTTTGCCATCAACTTATCATCGCGAGTGAAAACTCCAGTGTGAGTATTTCCAAGTGCAACAACGATAGCCCCAGTTAGGGTTGCGGTATCGAGTATCACTTCAGGCTTAAGTTCTGTTGCGTAGCTTAAGGCATCCATCAAAATCAAACGGCCTTCGGCATCGGTGTTAAGGACTTCAACCGTTTTACCGTTTCGTGCGCGCAAAATATCTCCAGGTTTATTCGCAGAAGGACCGGGCATATTTTCAGAAGCAGGTACAAGACCGATGACATTAGCTTTTAATTTTAAAGCGGTAATTGCAAGCATAGCTGAAATCACAGCAGCGCCGCCGCACATGTCGTATTTCATTTCATCCATACCTGCTGAAGGCTTAATGGAGATTCCACCGCAATCAAACGTAAGGCCTTTTCCAACCAAGATGATCGGTTTTTTAGTCGCGGCCGCACCTTTGTATTCCATGATAATGAACTTCGGATCTTCGGAGCTACCAAGCGCAACTCCATAGAGCCCGCCCATTTTTTCTTTTTTAATGCGAGCTCCATCCCAAACTGTCACTTTTAACTTTGTGCCTTTGGCTTTGTCTTGAGCAGTTTTGGCGAGAATTGCAGGCGTCATTAAATTTCCGGGAGTATCACCAAGCCAACGACAAAGGTTCACGTTCTCAGCAATGATTTCGCCTTCAGCCATTCCTTTTTGGATATTTGCTGGAGCGAGTTTCCCAGGGTTTAAGAAAACTTCCTTTAAAACAGGGAGTTTAGATTCGGGCTTTGTTTTGTAATCAGCGTAGTCATATTCAGCAAGTTGGATACCTTCGACTGTAGCTTTGCCGGCATCGACTAGGTTTTTTTGATTTTTATAAAGTGAAGTGAGATCAAATGTTCCAGATTCAACACGCGATTCTTTTAATTTCTTAAACGCAATTGCAGATGCGCGGCGAATTCGCTCTTGGTCAACGGCGTTATCTCCTAAGCCAACAACAAGAACGTTTTTGTAACCTTCAACGTTCGCATTTCGGTAAAGTTGAGCTTCGCCGAGATCTCCCGTAATGCCGCTATCCGACACGCCGGCCTCTACTAAGGCTTGAAGGTCTTTGCTGAGCCCTTTCGCCGAAAACTTCTTCGCGTCACCCGTCTTGTTTTGAAACAGGACCAAGGTCTGGCTCGCGTTAGTTTTATTGGAAGATTTTATAAGAGTGATTTTCATGTTGAGACCTTTCAAAGGCTTTGTTTTGTTCAAGTTGGGACGTCTTCAAGACGTTAGCTAAGGCTTTTGGATGAATTAGACATCTAGCACACGGCGGCACTCGAATAAAGGACTTTGTCGTGATTAAGTTGGCTTAAAGAAGTCCCGACAAGCTTTACAAGTGGTCTTTCGTACACAAAGTTAAGGTGGCGAAAGTCTTGAGATCTTCCTCTAGAAATTAGGGTCTAATACTTGATTTCTATTCATTAAAAGGGCGATCGAAAATAGAATGAAAGTAGCATCATTAGACGATCAATTAGGAGTATAACTTGGCATTAGTTCCCATAGTCATCGAGCAGACACCACGAGGCGAGCGCAGTTACGATATTTATTCAAGACTCCTAAAGGATCGAATTATCATCCTCGGAACTCCGGTCACAGACGATGTTGCCAATAGCATCATTGCCCAAATGTTTTTCCTCGAGATGGAAAGCCCTGAAAAAGACATTCACCTTTACATCAATTCGCCAGGGGGCAGCGTAACGGCAGGTCTCGCGATTTATGACATCATGCAATTTGTTAAGTGCGACATTAGCACTTATTCGTTCGGTATGGCCGCGTCGATGGGATCTCTTCTCCTGTGTGCAGGTTCTCCAGGCAAACGCTTTGCTCTTCCGCATGCCCGCATCATGATTCACCAACCTCACATTATGGGGAATGGTATTTCGGGTCAGGTAAGCGACATCGAAATTCATGCGAAAGAAATGTTAAATACAAAAAAGAAACTTACGGATATTTATGTTAGACATACAGGTCAGAACTTCGACGTGCTGACCAATGCGATGGACCGAGATCGTTACCTGTCACCTGAGGAAGCAAAAGATTTCGGATTGATCGACCAAATTGTTGAGCACCGGAAACTTGTGAAAGAAGGGCTATAATTGTGAGCAAGAAGGACACTAACTACGGGGCACTTTGTTGCAGTTTCTGCGGCAAGAGCCAAAAAGAAGTTAAAAAGTTGATTGCAGGCCCGGGTACGTACATTTGCGACGAATGTATCGAATTGTGTAACGATATCATTGCCGAAGAGCGCGAACGCGAAGAAAGCACCAAAACGAGCTTAAAAGTTCCTAAGCCCGTCGATATTAAGTCTTTCCTCGATGATTATGTAATTGGCCAAGAAAAAGCGAAGAAGTCTCTTTCAGTTGCGGTTCACAACCACTACAAGCGCGTGAACACGACAAAAGGTAAAAAGAAAGAAGACGTTGAGATTTCAAAAAGTAACATTTTACTGATTGGACCAACGGGTTCTGGAAAAACCTTACTCGCTCAGACAATTGCAAAAATTTTGAATGTTCCCTTCGCAATGGCAGACGCGACTGCATTAACTGAAGCAGGTTATGTAGGGGAAGACGTTGAGAACGTAGTTCTTAATCTTCTACAAGCGGCCGATTACGATGTTGAAAAAGCTCAGCGCGGCGTAATTTATATCGATGAGATCGATAAGATTTCTCGTAAATCTGAGAACCCTTCAATTACTCGAGATGTCTCGGGTGAGGGCGTGCAGCAGGCTTTGCTTAAAATTCTTGAAGGCACAGTGGCAAACCTTCCTCCAAAAGGCGGTCGGAAACACCCGCAGCAGGAGTTCATCCAGGTCGATACAACGAATATTTTGTTTATCGTAGGTGGAGCATTTGTTGGATTAGATAAAATTATTGAAAACAGAATCTCGAACAAATCTTTGGGTATTGCGGCAAAAATCCAGACCAAAGAAGAGCGCCTTAAATCTGAAGAGAACATTCTTCAGCGTTTAGAGCCAGACGACCTTGTAAGATTTGGGCTTATTCCCGAATTCATCGGTCGTTTGCCTATCTTAGCCGTCCTAGACCCTCTTGATGAAGCGGCTTTGATCGATATTTTATCTCGACCGAAGAATGCACTAACCAAACAGTACCAGAAGTTGTTCTCATATGAAGACGTCACACTTCGGTTTGACGAGTCGGCTTTGAAAGCAATTGCTCAAGAAGCTATCAAACGCAATACGGGAGCACGTGGTCTTCGTGGGGTTATTGAAAGTGCAATGCTGGACCTTATGTACGAAATTCCTTCTAAAGGAAACGTTAAGGACGTCGTTATCACTGACGAGGTTATTCGTAAGACTGGCAAAGCCCAGATCGTTTATGGTCGAGAAGTTAAAAAAGAAAAGTCTGAATCAGACGATTCGGCTGAGAGCGCGTAAAAAACTAGATCCTTTAACAGCCACTCTACAAAGGCTGCCAAAAGAACAAGAATTTCTAAGGCCTTTGACTCGGCCCCAATTTCACATCAAAATTAAGAGTATGGACTAGGGTATTATCCCTAGTCCGTCTTTTCAGAAGGAGAAGCTGATGGCTGACAGTCACTCATCTACCAATAGGTTACCTCTTTTACCTTTAAGAGATCTCATCATCTTCCCTCACATGATGATGCCCCTCTTTGTGGGCCGAGAAAAAAGCATAAATGCTCTCGAAGAGGCTATGAGCAAACAGACAGACATAGTTTTAGCTGCGCAAATGGATGCGAAGACTAACAATCCAGAGCCGAAAGATGTTTACTCGGTTGGAACTGTTGGAACAATCATCCAGCTCTTACGTTTGCCTGACGGAACAGTAAAAGTTTTAGTCGAAGGTAAACGCCGTGTTCGCATTAAGCAGTTTTTAGCAAACGACAACTTTTTTATGGTCGAAGCCGAAGACATTATTGAGATCATCGCAAACGAAACTGAAGCCAAAGCTCTAGTTCGCTCTGTTAAAACCACTTTCGAAACTTACGTAAAACTCAATAAACGAATTCCACCTGAAATTTTAATGCGAGTTTCAACAATTGAAGACGTGGGCGAGTTGGCTGACATCATCGTGGCTCAACTCAATTTAAAACTCGAAGACAAACAAAAGATCCTAGAAGTCATCGATCCAGGTAAACGCCTTGAAGAGCTTCTCAACTTAATGACGAGCGAAATCGAAATTCTCGAAGTTGAAAAGAAGATCAGAAGCCGTGTTAAGAAACAAATGGAGCGCTCTCAAAAAGAGTACTATTTGAACGAACAAATGCAGGCGATTCAAAAAGAACTCGGAGAGAAAGACGACTACCAGTCTGAACTCAACGAACTAGAAGAGCGCGCCGCCAAGAAAAATTGGACGAAAGAAGCTGAAGAGCGCATCCGTAAAGAGATCAAAAAATTAAGAATGATGTCTCCAATGAGCGCAGAAGCGACAGTGGTGCGAAACTACATCGATTGGATGTTAGATCTTCCTTGGAAGGACTACGCCATCGAAAAGCACGATATTGTCGAAGCCGAAGAGATCCTAGATGAAGATCACTGGGGCTTAGAAAAAGTTAAAGAACGTATTTTAGAGCACTTAGCAGTGCAAGTGTTGACCGATAAACTTCGCGGGCCAATTCTTTGTCTTGCGGGTCCTCCGGGCGTCGGTAAAACTTCACTTGCTCGTTCTATTGCTCGTTCGCTGAATCGCCCATTTGCCCGAATTTCTTTGGGTGGCGTTCGTGATGAAGCCGAGATCAGAGGACACAGAAGAACTTATGTTGGCGCGATGCCTGGTAAGATTATGCAGTCTCTACGTAAAGTCGATAAGGGCAATCCGTTGATCCTTCTCGATGAGATCGACAAGATGAGCATGGATTTCCGTGGAGATCCATCAGCAGCACTTCTTGAAGTTTTAGATCCTGAGCAGAATGCAACTTTCCAAGATCACTATCTAGAATTGGATTACGATTTATCGCCTGTGATGTTTGTGACAACCGCAAACTCGCTTCATCCGATTCCTCGTCCACTTTTAGATCGTATGGAGATCATTCAGCTCGAAGGTTATATCGAGAGCGAGAAGTTCAATATTGCGAAAAAGTACTTAGTGCCTAAGCAAATTGAAATGCACGGTCTTAAAGACTTTAAAGTGAGCTTCACAGACGCCGCAGTATACGAGATCATCCGCTCTTACACCAAAGAGGCCGGGGTAAGAAATCTAGAGCGAAACATTGCGACTGTTTGCCGCAAACTCGCTAAGGACATCGTAAAAGAAGAAATGATCGGCTCAGAACGCGCAGCTGCTCGTGGTGCCGCAAAAGGTAAAGACAAAGATAAAAAGAAGACTTCTACAAAAACTTACTCCATCACTCCTAAAAAGGTGTCCGAGTACTTGGGAGCTCTTAAGTATCGTTACGGCAAAATTGAAGGTGCCAACGAGGTCGGTCTTACCAATGGTATGGCTTGGACCGAAGTGGGCGGAGACTTACTAGTTATTGAGGTCTCAGTGGTTCCAGGTAAAGGCAAATTCACCATCACAGGTCAACTTGGCGATGTGATGAAAGAGTCTGCCTCAGCGGCCATGAGCTATGTTAGATCACGCGGACCACTCTTTGGTTTTGATAAAGAGTTTTACGCGAACTTAGATATCCATATTCACGTACCAGAAGGCGCAATTCCTAAAGACGGTCCGTCGGCGGGGATTGCACTTACAACCAGTATCGTATCTGCGATCACTAAAATTCCAGTGAAGCGTACGGTTGCGATGACAGGTGAAGTAACACTTCGTGGACGCGTATTGGGAATCGGGGGCTTAAAAGAAAAAGTTTTGGCCGCTCACCGCGGTGGAATCAAAACGATTATCGCTCCGAAGGAGAATGAAAAAGACATTAAAGACATTCCAAAAGAGGTCGTTAAAGAGCTTAAAATCATTCTCGTCGATCACGTAGATCAAGTACTAGTAAACGCGTTGGATATTAAAAACGCCAAAGACCTTTTCAAAGCAAGACCCGAAAAAGGCTCTGGCATCCGCGCGCAGTACACAGGCCACCAAGAACAGAAGCAGCAAAACACGCACTAAATACGGTACCCAGAATTCAGTCTGAAGAGGGAGGCTAATCGCCTCCCGATTTTTTTTGGCAGTACTTCGCAATTGTAATCTTGTCATCAAAACTAATATTTATGCCTAGAAGTGACACAAAATTTTTACCCACCAACGAAAAAGCGCGCAACGTCATGCCCTCTATTTGTGCGGCTTTCAAGACATTTTGACAGAAGATTTTAGAGTTTCAGTGCGTTAAGAAGCTCATTCGCAAGTATTTTCATAGATCATGTAGTCAAAGCTGGATCGCCGATTGACCGGTTCTTAGAAATCTGTAAAAAAATGAAATCGCCAAGGAAGTCGTCTTTTTAACGGGTGGGGATGAAAAGGTGTCAGGCATCAAAACAATTACCGAAGCCGAGAGTTTATTAGAGTTGGCTCAACTCTATTGCGACCGTGGTGATTTCATCATCTCTATTGATAAGTTCAAAGCGGCTGGCGAAGCCTTTTATCAAAATAAAGATCTCGATCGTTTCTTAAAATGTCAGAATTCACTGCTGCGTATGTATGCTGAAATGGAAGACACCAAGTCCATTGAAGCTACAAAAGAGCGCCTTCAAGACTTAGTAATCAATGACAACGTCGAACTCAACTCTACGACTTATTATAGTTTAGCTCTTTGTGCTTCATACAAAGGCCAACAAAAGGTAGCGCTCGAATACCTCGAAAAAGCGCTCGCATTGGCCCTCTCTAAAGATAACAAGAGTGACATCTGTTTTGCTATCAACGGACTTGCGGTTGTGTATTACAGTTTAGGTCGCCTCGAAGATGCATTAAAGGAAATTTATAATCTCCAAGTGTTCTTTCAGGTGCTCCCTCTTCCTGACTTAAAACTTTCAAGCCAAATTTTAAACGGGCTTATTTTTAGGAAAATGGGTCAGTACGAAAAAGCTCTCGAAGTTTTTTGGCAATCTTATGAGGCTCTTAAAGAGCGCAAACAACTGTACACGTACCAAAGCCTTCTCCTCGCAATGGGTAACACCCATGCTGACATGGGAGACCTCGATATCGCGCGCATGTACTTAGAACTTGTTCGCAAATCAGTGGACCCCGTAAATCACAAGCGAGTTTCAAGAATACTCGAGGCTCGAATCAGTGAACTTGGAGAGCGCGCCAACTCTCAATATGATTTGGTTTTTGATGTTGCAAACAACGCCGTCGTTGAAAAGAAAAAAGGTAAAGTCGATTTTAAAAATCAATTTATCCTCCTCGATCTTTTGAGATTATTTTTGCGACATCCTGGCGAGGTTTATACAAAAGAATCACTGGTCGAACGCGTATGGCGACAAGAATATGATCCCGCTGTTCACGACAACAAGATCTATGTGACCATTAAACGTTTAAGAAAAATGATTGAACCCGATTACGAAAAGCCGAAATATATTTTCAGAGCTAAAAACGGGTATTATCTCAATAAGAACACCAAAGTTTTATTCGATCAGTAATTAGGGGAGAGAGAACATGCGCCGAGGAACTTTACATCTAGTAGCTGCTTTAATTTTGGGGTTTTGTCTCCCGCTAACAAGTTTTGCAAATGTTAATCCTGCTGACACAGGAGTGATTGCAGAGGATCAAGTTTTGCCATGGCCTTGGGCTATGCAATGCCCTTTTCCTTGGGAAGAGATTGACGGGAACTGGTTGGTCACAGCAACACAAGCAGACGGGCAACTTGAAGATCGTTTCGAATTTAAAATTGAATATGTAG
>CAZDFM010000028.1:0-12039 GCA_964504465.1 uncultured Pseudobdellovibrionaceae bacterium
GCCAGAGCTCGATGGAGCTAGTTTTCTGGTGGGATTGATAAGTATCGTCCCCACGATGAGTTTATTCGCACTTCGACATGCTAAAAAAGAACATTAGAAAAACGAGTCTTTAAGATCGGTATTTATGGTTCACTTTAATTGGACACAACTTATCCCAGCAGTAGGACACCACTACATCCATATTGCGACTGCAATTGTGGCGTGCGGGATTCTCATATTGTTCTCTGTTGTTGGGCGACTTGCGCTTGGTAATGGTGAAAAAGCAGTTGTTCCTGCAAACAAAACTTCGCTTAAAGGGTTTTTCGAAGTTTTTATTGAGTTCATCATTGGTTTGTCAGACATGGTTGTGGGTGAAAAAGGTCGTAAGTACGCACCGATGTTTGCTGCAATTTTCTTTTATGTTTGGATCAACAACCTTCTTGGACTTGTACCAGGAATGACTCCTGCCACTGACAACATCAATACGACTTTAGCGGTCGGTTTGTTTTCGTTTGTTGCTTACAATATCTACGGATTTAAAGAGCACGGGATCGGATACCTGAAGCAATTCATGGGACCAATTTTATTGATGGCTCCATTAATGATCGTGATTGAGATTATTTCGCATTTAGTACGACCTTTCTCTTTAGGTCTTCGTTTACAAGGTAACATGGTGGGTGATCACACGGTTCTTTCAATCTTTTTAGATTTGGTACCGTATGGTGTTCCCGTAATTTTTTATTTGTTGGGAATTTTCGTCTGCTCAATGCAGGCGTTCGTTTTCACTATGTTAAGTATGATTTATGTATCAATGGCAATTTCGCACGATCACTAAAAAACTATAAGGGAGAGATTCAATGAAAAAGGCCTTCGCATTCCTAGCAACTGCTCTAGCAAGCATGCCTGCACTAGCTCAAGAAGCTACAACTGCAGCAACTACTGTTGCTACTTCTAACTCTGGCTTCTACGCTTTAGCAGCGGGACTAGCTATGGGTATCGCCGCACTTGGTGGCGCATTAGCTCAGGGTAAAATCGGCGCGGCCGCAATGGACGGTATCGCAAGAAACCCTCAAGCTCAGGGCAATATGTTTGTTTCAATGATTATCGGTCTGGTACTAATTGAATCTCTCGTAATTTACGCTCTAGTTATCGCCTTCCTTTTAGTTGGAAAGCTTTAATAATTAGTTAAGAGAAGCTTTTAACAAAAGCAGAGAACAAAAGGCTCCAAACGGGGCCTTTTCTCTTTTTAGCGAGCTACACTGGGCTCAAGTCTAGCCACTTCACCGTATCTTAAGCATTCCTTAATGAACAATTTAGATTTACCGATAAATTGTATATCAATAGGAAAAATATGAGCAAAGAACCCGGTGCGCCCCAACCATCTCTAGAGTCGACCACCGACGCTGTTGCGCGCGAGTTCAATGTCGATGAACTCGAAGTCAATATACTCATCATCGCAAAAAGCCAAAGCTCAGTTCAATCAGCCGCTCAGTTTTTATCCCGTCGAGATTGGCCCACAAAAGTTGTAACTGGATTAGGACAAGCGATTCAGTACATCGCAAAAGAAAAGCCCGACCTAATTTTAATTAGCATTAATCATCCAAGCCCTAAGATCATGAAGCTTCCAAATATTATTGCTGCAGGTTTTAATGCCACTTGTATCGTATTTGCCGAAAATCCAGATGCGAAAACAACTGCTATGATCGCGGCCTCAAAATTTCCATATAAACTCTCTGGTGGCTCAAGTGGTCCGAATCTTTACCGCGGGATTCGAAAAATTTTAAACCAGATTTACAACCCGACCGCAGAACCAGAAGCCAAGCAAGATTTAGACGGAAAAGAAAAGTCCGATTCAGCTGCAGACTCTCAGGTCGAATATTTCTCTCAATCGAATTCAGGTAGTTATGCAGAGTTACCTGCGAGTGACGAGATCAAAAAGACATCAGGAAAACGAAAAAAGTTACGAGATCTCGAACAGGTCGGCAATTCGCCCACTGGACCAAGTCACTACATGGCCAAGGGTGAGGCTAAAAAAGACGGAATGTCTGCGAGTGAAATTTTAAGCCTATTTCAGTCAAACGAAAATTCAGACGGGCTGAACTTTCCAGCTCCGACCTCTAGCGGAAAATCGAAGCCAAATAAAAAACTGAATTTAACTTTAGATTCAGTTGTTGAACAGAATCACGTCGACCAAATTGAAGCTGCTCAGGCGCAGCCGTCGAGTGCATCAGGTTTGCAAACCGAAAAAGCTCGTCTCGATCTTCCGAAAGAGACGACCGAATTAATTAAAGAAACCCTATTAAACGTATTCAATGAAAACGCAGAGCTTTTTGTAGAAGGACCAGTGAGTTCACTTGCAGTTGTACTGCTGAAAGCGAATGGTCAAAAAGGGTTTTTGGTCGTAGGTCTTTCAGAGCCACTAGAGTCAAATGAGCTCACAGAAGATTTTAAAGCAAAAATTAACAAACATTTTGCATCCAAAAATACCGCTGCTGAAATTGAGTTAGGTTTTGCACTTAACGTTGAACAAATCATGCTTGAGGACTGGATAAAGATAGAAGCGAACCATTCTTTTCAACTGAGTCATGAAGAGCACAAAGTTGATGCCGGAATTTTTGACTACAGAACTGATCCGGAACTGAAGGCTAAAGACGATATGATCTCACTCGATATCCAGCTCATTGATCCGGAGCATGATCTTCCCTTTAAGGCTTATCTACATTTAAAAAAGAACGGAAAGTACTTTAAGTACGTCAATCGCGGGCGCAAAATGCAGGATAAACAAAAGCAAAAGCTCGAAGCAAAAGATGTCGAGCTCACCATCTCGAAAGAAGATTTGCCTCAACTTAAGATCTACTGCCTAAGCCTCGAGATCAAACGCCGAATCAAGTCACTCAAGCTTTCGAATAAAAAAGCCTCGTAATTCTGCCTTGATCCTTAAATGCTACGGGATCCGCTTAGCTCTCAAGCAGAGGGTTCACAATTACTTCGAATTGATTGCGGATTCGATCAAGGCCAGCTTGTGTGCTGGCTTCAAATCTTAAAACCAGTACAGGTTGTGTGTTTGAGGCTCTAGCAAGCGCCCAACCATCTTTAAAGCTCACCCTAATACCGTCAATGAGGTTCGTCTGAAAGTCGGCTCCCGGCTTTGAGAATTCTTTCTTCAACCTCTCAACGATGAGGTGTTTTTTCTCTTCAGTCGTGTCGATTCGAATCTCAGGCGTATTATAAGCCGGGGGTAAATCTGATAATAATTCGGGAATTGTTTTTCCGGTGGCAGAGAGTAATTCCACCACTCTCAAGCCCGCGTAGACCGCATCATCATAACCGTAGTTGCGATCAGAGAAGAAAATGTGCCCGCTCATTTCGCCACCGAATGGAGACTTCTCGACTTTGATTTTCTCTTTAATCAAACTGTGGCCAGTTTTCCACATAATGGGCTCACCGCCATAAGTTTTAATATAAGTGAACATTCGATCTGAACACTTCACATCACCAATAATTTTTTCACCTGGCGACGTCTTTAAAACCTGTTTTGCAATTAGACAAATAAGTTCATCGCCGTAAATCATCTTTCCTGTGTGATCGACGAGTCCAATTCTATCTGCATCTCCATCAAAGCCGATTCCGGCAACTGCGCCAGTCTCTTTAACTCTTTTAACAAGGTCTTTAAGATTTTTTTCGACTGTTGGATCTGGGTGATGATTTGGAAATCTGCCATCCGGTTCTTCAAATAAAATTTCAGGATCAATTCCGACGGCATTAAATAGTTTCCGGGCAATAACTCCGCCCGCTCCATTGCCGCAATCAAGAACAACTTTAACAGGTTTAAGCTGTCCAAACTCTTCTTTGTGTTTCGCAAGATATGCCGGAAAAATATCGATCGTTTCTTTTCGGCCTTCGCCTTGAATAAAATCTGAACTCTCGATGATCTCGCGCAGTTGCTGAATTTTTTCGCCAAAGATTGTACCCTTGCCCACACTGATTTTAAAACCGTTATACTCAGGCGGATTGTGACTTCCTGTTACCATGATGGCACCGTCAACGTCTGGAACAGCAAAGGTAGTAAAGTAACTCATGGGTGTCGTAACCATACCAATGAGTTTTACAAATGCCCCTGACTGCATCATTCCTTCGGTTAAGGCATTTACGATATCGGGCGAAGAAAGACGCGCATCGTGTCCGATGGTTACGGTTAACTTTTGTTTGCCGGCAGCTTTCGCCAAAAAAGATACATAGGCTTGGCCTAACTTCTTCGCGAAATTTAGGTCAAATTGCTCATTATAAACGCCGCGGATATCGTACTCTCTAAAAATTACTGGATCCATTTTCATATTTGTCCTCTTCGCCTAAGAAATTATTTTGGCGTTAATTTTAAAGCCCATTTTAGGGCATCAATCATCGATCCAGCTTCCGCTCTATTTTTACCGAAAATCTCTTTCGCGGTACCATGATCCACACTAGTTCTGACAAATGGAAGGCCGAGCGTCAAGTGCACCCCAGCTTCATGACCATGAATCATCTTAAATGGGATCAATCCCTGATCGTGATAGCAGGCTACATAGGTGGAATACTTTTTCCAATTCAGTGGTAAAAAGGCCGCATCTGGAACGAGTGGCCCCGACACTTTATATTTAGCCTTCATTGAATCCAATAAGGGTTCAATTATGGACATCTCTTCTTTTCCAAGAAGGCCAGCTTCGCCCGCGTGAGGATTAATACCCAACACTCCTATGGGGAGCTTTGCCTTCGGTTTTTGATACTTTTCTAGAAATTCTTGAGCGAGCACAATCGCCGTGCCTAAACGTTCCGGCGTAAGATGGGTTTTCAATTTTTCTAAAGGAATATGATCAGTAAGCAGCAGAACATTGAACTTTGACCCCAGAAAAAACATATACAAAGGATGAGGCACAAGTTCACGAAAGATACCGGTGTGTCCGCCCCCTGCTCCGGGTGAGGTTTTAGAAAGCGGCCCAGTGCAGAGCGCATCGATTTGACCAGTTAAGGCAGCTTGAGCTGATTCACGTACCCATTCTGCTGGTGGCAGGGAACTTAAAATTTCAATAAGCTGTTTAGGCCGAGCTTCTATCTCTAAGGCTTCTTTCAGCGATTTAACTCGGAAGACTTTATATTTTCTTTCGAGACTGGCTGAAAGCTTTTGTTTGGTTGTAGCTGAGCGAAAAAGCAAAAGCTGATGCTGAGAGCTTGCCGGAACTTTTGCAAGCGCCTTACAAGCTACCTCAAAGCCAATCCCATCAGCGTCGCCTGTTGTGACCGCAATGATTTTCATTCTTTGTCGGTGTTAACTCGGATAAAGGCTTCTTCGCGTTTTCTGTCTAGCCAAAGACGGAGTTGTTTCTTGAACGCTTCAGTGTAAAGCGCTCCGCGAATCCGATCTTTTTCAGAGGCGATAGCAGGGTCTTCGACAAGTGTCCGTTTTAAAACCTTTAAAATATGAAAGCCGATTCGGGTTCTGACAACTTCAGAAATTTCACCGGCCGGTAGTCCCCGAACTCCAGCTTCGATTTCTTTGATCATTTCACCGGCTTTAAAGGAACCTAGAAAACCTCCTTGTGCGAAGTTTGGGTCCTCGCTGTATTGGCTCGCCATTTTATCAAAAGACGTGGAAGAATTTTTCAGCCTCTTCAGAGTGCTTTCTGCGCGTTCTTTAGCTGCAGCTTCTCCTCCGTTTTGCGGAAGAAAAAGAATATGAGCGATATCATATTCAAAAACTTGTGAGCTTTTAATGCCTTTTTCTTTTAAATAATAAGTGCTGATGTCTTCGTCTGAAATTTTAATTCGAGAGATGATTTCTTTTTGAATTAGAGACTGTCGCTGCAATCCAGTTTTCACAAAGGCTTGGTAATCAGAAAACTTTGTACCGTTACGAGTGACGGCCTCTACTAACTGCGCGCGACTGATACCGTTGCGTTGGGCTGTCTCGCGCATTTCTTGTTCAACACGCTCGATCGTGGCCTCAAGACCTTGCTTTTTAACTTCACCATCAATAATTCGTTCATCAATCATGTAATCTTTAAGTGCCTTAGGATCTTTTTTCAGACTTTGTTGGTCATAAAGCTGTAATAGAGTGTCGTCGACCATTTCAGAGTTAAGACGCTTTCTTGCGAGATCGATGTCACTTAAGGTGATGATCTCATTGTTAATAATCACAACAATACGGTCTACGACTTTGGCGCTTGCAGAAACACAAAAAAACGCAAGCAATACAATCATGAGGTTTTTCAATTCTTCGTCTCCACTTGGATGGTCTCAATAAGAGCGTCATCTTTGAAAATTTTGGCTTTCTTAATTTCGAATTCAAGCCATTGCGAATAAGTCGCTTGTTCTTTCTTCTCCAAGATCCGTTTCAAAATAACCGGTTTAGCTTCCGAAAAATCTAGCACAGTCTCGGGCTTTTTGCCCCTAACTTCGAAGATATGAAAACCGTATGGGCTTTTTAGAATTCCGCTCTTCTGCCCTATGGGCATTGAAAAGGCTTTATCAAAAACATCGAGAGTACCTTTTTCGACCCAACCAATATCGCCGTCTTGAGCAGATTCAGGAGTAACCGAAAACTCTCGAGCGAGATCAGAAAGTTTTTTGCCCTTTTTGAGTTCTTCGAGAATTTGTTTGGCATCATTTTCGTTTTTTAAGACGATTTGACTTAGCTTTACCTGCTCAGGTTCACGAAAGAGTTCTTTGTTACTGTCGTAAAAGGTCTTAAGTTCTTCGTCAGTGGGTTGCTCGATACTGTCTTTAATTTTTTGCAGAACTAGCTTCTGCAGTAAAGAGTCTTTAACTCGGCCCGACCATTCCTGAAAACTTAAGCCTTGTTCGGCGAGAGCTTTTTTAAAAGTGAGGTCATCAGGGTAAAAGGCCCGTACTGTATTAATTTCGGCTTCGAGTTCTTCTTTTCGAACTAAGACAGAGTTTCGTTTAGCAAAACCTTCTGTAACTTTTTGAACAATAAAATCATTAATTACAGAGTCTTTGATCCGTTTGATCACTTTTTCGTCTTTAACAGTGAGCGCATCATAAACTTTTAAACGATCCGCAAGTAACACAGCAAACTCTTTGGCTGAGAGTCTTTCGTCGTCGACTTTTACAACGACACGATTGGCATAGCTGTCATTTTTGAAAAAACATCCAGAGGTGAACAAGAGACTAAAGGCCATTAACGAAATGACCTTTAGAGAAAAGGAATTACTTAAGAGTTGAAAGCAACTTTTTGTTGGTTTCGATCTTGTACTTTGACTTAAGGGAGTTAAAAAACTCATCAAAAATATTCTTCCGTTTTTCGTCAAAAACCGCTGTTCTCAACTGTTGCTTATTTGCCTGTTCGTAACTGCGGCGGCCTGTCAATTTGATAATATGAAAACCATACTGTGTCTCTACTAAACCACTGATGTCGTTCATTTTCAATTTTTGAGCTGTGTCATAGTATGCAGGAACCAAAGTAATCCGAGACTGATAGCCTACATCTCCACCATTATTTTTTGTAAAGGTATCGTCAGTGTAAAGCTTCACTAGCTCTTCGAATGGACGTTTGCTCTTATTCACCTCTGCATAGATTTCAGTGGCACGTTTACGGGCAATAGCCTTTTCTTCTGGATTCGCATTGGGCTTCACTTCGATTAGAATGTGACTCGTGCGAATTTCAGGATTCTTGGCATAGAAAGCCCGCATTTCTTTTTCATTCACTTTAATTTTATTAACTTTTTCGCCGATCGAGCGCTCAACAAGGCCCTTATACAGCTCTTCGTTGATCGACTGACGAACAGCAGGATCGTTTTCAAGTTTTCGTGCACGAGCTTCTTGCAGGCCCATCTCGTATCTCACGAGATCCTCTAAGAACTGCTCAGCAGTAGGCGGATTGATCGACTTCTTTTTGATTTCGTTCAATTTTGTTTCGAAGTCTTTTAAGGTGATCTCGGCGCTTCCTACCTTTGCTAATACTTGTGCCTCAACGCGGACCACAGTTATGGCGCTAAAGACTAAAATAATCGCAGGAAAAAGAGCAGAAGTTACAAAGGCTTGGCTAAATCTCATAGGCTCCCCCATTAGTAAAAAGGCTAGCACCCGTAATGAACCACCGCAATATTTAAATATAATTCAGAGCTTGCTTGCAGGACTCATCGATCTTGGTCTCAAGCGAGTGAGCTAGCCTTTGGTCTTTTGCATCGACACCCTTTTCGATTACAGGGATAGGAGGTCCGAAAACGACATAAACCCGGCTAAAAGGCCAGGGAAGCATGGCTTTGTTCCAAGACTTACTAAAAATTTTCTGACTAGAGGCTGCAACACCGACGGGAACAATCGGAAAATGACTCAGTCTTGATAACTCAAAAACTCCTGGCTTTGCTTTATATATGGGACCTTTTGGACCATCGACTGCCATCGAGGGATTATACTTTTGCGATTTGCAGATTCGAATGAGTCCTTTTAAAGCTTGAACAGACCCGCGAGTTGAAGAACCCCGAGAAGTTGCGCCACCTAAACGGTTGATAACGTAGTCGACGAGGCTCCCGTCTTTACTAGTTGAGGTCATGGTTGCAATCCGCATCTTGGTTACAAGCTGAATGATTGCAAGTTCATGCCCGTGCCAATGGGCAAAAATAACGGGCTGAGAGTTATTTAAGAAAGCTTCGGCTTCGGGCGAAGCAACAATATGCGTTCGCCAAGTCGAAGACCAGATTCGATAAAACCAGTAAACAAAACGAGGCAGGAAAAAAGACCTCAACATAAAGTAATCAGTGTAAGGCCTTTTTGAACTCTTCAGTCAGTTTCGGGATCACTTCAAAAAGATCGCCTACAATTCCATAAGTCGCTTTTTGAAAAATAGGAGCTTCAGGATCTTTGTTGATTGCCACGATAACTTTGCTGCCGCTCATCCCGGCTAAGTGCTGGATGGCTCCAGAAATTCCCGCTGCAATATAAAGATTTGGTGCTACGGTTTTACCAGTTTGACCGACTTGCATGCTATGTGGAACCCAACCAGCATCCGCAACCGCTCTTGAAGCTCCGACCGTCGCTCCTAAGCTGTCAGCAAGATCATTAAGAAGTTGAAAGTGCTCAGGTCCCTTCATTCCGCGTCCGCCAGAGACAATAATGGCAGCTTCAGCAAGATCAGGCTTCTCAGAAGCGCCTTTGATGACTTCTTTGTTTTGGCCTTTCAAGTTTAGCTCAGGAAGAGAAAGTTCCTTGATCTCAGCTGTGTCACTTCCCGCTTGATTGATTGGAAGTTGATTTGGTCGCATCAAAACAATTTTAATCGGTGAATTTTTGAATTCAACCCTTGCCGTACACTTGCCTGAAAGAAGAGGTTTACGAACTGTAAGTTCCGAACCTTTTAATTCTAAAGTTGTACAGTCGCTAGCAACACCTGTGTTTTGTCTTGCTCCCACGCGCGGAAATAGATCTTTTGCTAACATACTGGCGGAGGCCAAAATTAATTCAGGTTTTGCTTCTTGGATCGCTTTTGAGATTAACTCCGAGAAATATTCAGGGTTGTATTTGTCGAGCTGCGCATCGGCTGCAACAAAGGCTTGTCTTGCGCCGTAAGCACCGGCTTGAGAAGCCAATTCTTTAGCATGAGAGCCGAAAGCTACCACTGCAGCTTCTACTCCTGAGTTTTTACAGAAAGAAAGAAGTTCGAGGCTCCCTTTTTTAATTTTGTTACCGGCACCTTCGATAAAAATAAGAGCTTTCATTATAACACCTTCGCTTCGTCTTTAAGAAGTCTAACTAGTTCAGTCGCTTGCTGTGCGGGATCTCCCGAGATCATTTTTACGGCGGGCTTATCTGCAGGCAATTGAAAATCCGAAAACGAAATCTTACTGCTTTCGGCCGCAAGTCCCAAATCCGCGAGGTTGATCTCTTTAAGAGGTTTTTTCTTTGCTTTCATAATACCGGGAAGACTTGCGTACCGAGGCATATTCAGACCTTTGTTGGCTGCAACAAGTGCGGGGAGTTGGAGTTCAAAAACTTCTTTCGTCCCACCTTCGATTTCACGCTCGGCTTCGAGTGACTTTTCTTTAACGCTTAATTTTGCCACAACGGTCACATGTGGAATCTCTAAAAATTCAGCTAAAAATTGTGGAACTGCCGAGGCATTGTCATCAATGGCGAGTTTCCCGGTAAGCACTAGATCAGCGCCACCTTCTGCTTTAATGACTTGAGCCATTGCTTTGGCAGCGAAAAATCCGTCGATAGTCGAAGGGGCATCAATAATAATTGCATCGTCTGCCCCCATAGCCATGGCAGTTCTAAGTGCATCCACAGCACGAGACTTAGGGCCAACACTCAATGCGGTAACAGTTGAACCTGCAAAAGCATCTTTTAATTTAAGCGCCTCTTCGATGGCGAATTCATCGTAGGGGTTCACGACCCACTTGATTCCGGTCTCATCAATGCCGGCTCCGCCGCTTAAGAGCTTTATTTTTGTTTCGGTGTCTGGCACCTGTTTGATACAGACGAAAATTTTCATGGAGGGACCATCCTTTTTTCAGGCCATTTTGCAGGCTAAGCGTAGTGGTCATGATATATGCAAATGCTCTTGAAAATGCAAATCAACTAGGTGGTAAACTGCGTTAGCATTTCTCTAGTCTTCGGGGCTGAGAGGTGGACCCCGGCTCAGACTTAAGTTACCTTAAGCTTAATATCGTTATTTGTTTTTTCTCTACGAGGTTTCCTGGATATGAAAGCAGCAACAGTTTCGTACTTTAGCTCCACTGTTGGAGCTAAGCAGATTATGGGTGTGGCCGGTTTTGCGTTCGCGCTCTTTCTCTTCACACATATGGCCGCAAATATGCTCATTCTTTTTGATGCAAAAGCGTACAATATGTATTCGCATGCCCTCATCTCGAATCCTCTTATTTACATCGCAGAAGCGGGCTTGGTTTTATTTTTCTTAGTGCATGCGATTAAGGGAAGCTTAATCAGCATTAAGAACTTAAAGTCTCGGGATACACGCTACGCGAAGTTCCCCTCAGGGCCTAAAGGCACAAACTGGGTTATGCGCTCGATGTGGATTCAAGGTTTAATCATCCTTGCGTTCGTGATCTTGCATTTAATAACTTTTAAGTATGGCACTCACTACGATGTTAATTACGAGGGTGTCCAAGTTCGTGACTTACACCGACTGGTTCTAGAAGTCTTTCAGAGTCCTGTCTATGTGGCCTGGTATGCGGTCTGTATGGTGCTAATCGGCATGCATTTGAGCCACGGGATGTATTCTGTGTTTCAAACTGTCGGTGTCCGTCACCCTAAATACACACCTATGATCAAGTGCGGAGCTTGGATCTACGCACTAGTTGTGGCCGGTGGTTTTATCTCTCAACCGATCTATGTTTATTTCATTCATAAAGGATAGTCCATGAGCAACGAGAAGCTGCAGTCGCGCGCACCAAGTGGTCCCATCGAAGACCGGTGGGATAAACACCGTTTTGATATGAAGCTGGTAAATCCGGCTAATAAACGTAAGTTTGAAATTTTAGTAGTCGGTACTGGTTTAGCGGGCGCTTCAGCTGCTGCAAGCCTTGCGGAGCTGGGATACAAGGTTAAAACTTTTTGTATTCACGATAGCCCTCGCCGTGCTCACTCGATTGCGGCACAGGGTGGAATTAATGCTGCAAAAAATTATCCGAACGACGGTGATTCTATTCATCGACTTTTTTACGACACTATCAAAGGTGGGGACTTCAGGGCCCGCGAGAGCAACGTTTATCGTCTGGCCCAAGTTTCAAATCTGATTATTGATCAATGTGTAGCTCAAGGTGTTCCGTTTGCTAGGGAGTACGGGGGTCTTTTAGATAACCGCTCGTTTGGTGGATCTCAGGTCTCGAGAACTTTTTATGCTCGCGGGCAGACTGGCCAGCAGCTTCTATTAGGGGCGTACTCGGCCTTGATGAAAGAAGTTGATAAGGGATCAGTCCAGCAGTTCGTTCGCCGAGAAATGCTCGATCTGATTATGGTCGACGGAAAAGCTCGAGGGATTACGGTTCGAAATCTTTTAACCGGAGAAATTGAAAGTCATTTCGGTCATGCGGTCGTCCTTGCGAC
>CAZDFM010000029.1:0-11499 GCA_964504465.1 uncultured Pseudobdellovibrionaceae bacterium
TGGCAGAGTCCCAAACAGGAAGAACGGGACATTATCCTCCGGCACGAAACCGGTCGCAGGAAGTTTCGGCCTGTAAGGATGATACCGAATGCGTGAAACTGCGGCGTACATGTTTAACTTCTATGACCGTAAATAAGAAATTCGAGAGTGAATTGCGTGAGCAAATTAAAAAAAGTGAGTCGATTATTAAATGTACTCCCCTTTCTGCTGAGGCCCGCAGTCATGATGAAAAGGCCTCTGCGGTTTGCGTAGCTGAAACTTGCACACTTAAGAGCCCCTGATCACTGAACCAAAAAGCCGAGTTCGCTCTGTCTGCCGATTCGACACTGTCTTGAATCTTTCCTTTCAGATTGCCGGAGCTTTATTTAAACCGGTCTTCGCCTTGCAAATCTGACCCATGTGGTGGGGATCTCTTATGAATAAGCAAACATGTCTCATTTTGAGTCTTTTGATAATGCTGAGTTTTCAAAACTGCTCGAACGTTGCCTTTTCAGATATGAAGGCCACCTCGGGCATTGTTTCCGACCAAAATCAGGACCCTGATGATGAAGAAGAAAACCCCGATGGTGATCCCCTTCCGGAGCCTGAACCCAATATGAAATCTGCCCTTTGCGGAGTGGCATTAAAGCCGCTTTCTGATCCCGCAATACGGCTTCCTGACGATATCGAAAACTTTGCCTTTTATAACGAAGATCATTCGGCCATTTACCTCAATCATATTTTCAGCGGTATTCTTAACAATGTATTCGGAATTTTAGGCTTCTCGAATGTCGACAAGCTCCAGGTGCATAGCTTTATGGGTACGCTACGAGCCCATGCTGAAGTTTTAGAATCTATGACTAACACTGACGCTGCCGTTAGCCTGTCGGCCTACGAAATCATCGACATTTCAAACTCAGGTGGAAGTTTTTGCCTCAATGCACTTAAAGTCGGAGCCATTAATGATTTTGATGGAGATCTGTTGATTGAGAACGCTGAAGTGCAGGTCATTAACGGCTTTAAGGGTAAACTCACATTAGTAAACTCTAAAGTTAGGTCACTGAGTGGACGGACCGGAACTCTTGAACTCATCAACAGTGTCGTGGATTCAGAAACGCTTTAAAAAAGCTTGGCCTTAATGCCCTCTTCTTGCAGAAACTTGCGGATCGCTTTCGAATCAAGAGGCTCCATTCGATGAACGAGTTGATTTAAGAGCTTTATTGTCTTTTGACCTTCTGGCCCGCGAAGAGATTGCGTGAAGTAAGCCATGTCATCTGTGATAACAGCCATATTCTTAAGCATCTTTCGAGCATCCTGGTCTTTTGTCACCCTATCGAGAAGTTTAAGAGTCTGATTTAGATTCGTAACCAAGCTGTTCATCATTTCGATCGTGTTTACAAAAGAGCCTTCATTGCTTTCGACAAACTCTAAAATTTTTCCTGCTAAGCCGTAACTTTGTGAAATGAGTTGATCTATACGAGGAGGGTCTTCACCGCGGACACTCTGGCCAGGTTTTAATGCTGGCGAAGCTGAGCTTCCTGGAGAGATTTCAATGAACTTCTCTCCGATTACACCCGCTAAGTTAATAAAGAATTTTGAATCTTCGCGCACGGTTTCCCACGCGTCTTTTGAAACTGTGATTTCAATTCGAAGTTTTACTTCTTCGCCTGATGCTGATTTTAATGCTGGGTCGAACTCGATCGCTTTTACTTTTCCTACTTTGATTCCCATAACCCGAACTGGAGAGCCCACTTCGATTCCGCCCGCAAAATTGTAAAGAACCGTGAGGTTGTGACTGTTCGAGAAGGGGTTCAACGCACCCAGAGCGGCAGCAAAGGCGATAACCATGGCGACCGAGACCAAGAATAGAATACCAACTTTTGTTTCTGCTTTCATGCGAGCGCCCCTTAGCTATTAGGCTCATCCTAATATAAAAATGAGAAAATATAACCTAATACGAAATCTAGAATAATAATCGCGACTGAAGTGGTCACTACACTATTTGTAGTAGCTAGACCTACCCCTTCGGCTCCTGCCGTACACTTAAACCCATAATAACAACTAAAAATAGGAATGACGGCACCAAAACAAGCACCTTTAATAACTGAAAACACGAGATCTTTAAAATCGACAAAGGTTCGCATTGCGACCAAAAAAGCTCCCGAGGAGTAGCCTAAAGATGCTTGCGAGACCAGCATTGCGCAGTACAAACAGACTAGGTTTGCAATGAGCGTAAGAATAATGCCACCTAAAATACAGGCTACAAACCGAGGGACCACCAAATAGCGAACAGGATCAATACCAAGCATTCTTAAAGCGTCGACCTGTTCAGTTACTTGCATGCTTCCGACTTCGGCGGCAAGACCCGCACCCACTCGCGAAGTCACCAACAATGCTGTTACGACGGCACCCAGTTCTCGCAAAATTAACAGCGCCGCAAATCCCGGCACAAGGGAGTCATTTTGGATGACGATCTTCATATGAAACGAGGCTTCTACGATCGTAACTGCGGCTGCAAAACTCACAGATAAAACAACAACCGGAGCGCTTTCCCATGCTACGAAGCTAAGTTGTTTAAAAATATCGCGTATGCGGTAAGGAGGGGTCAGGCTTTTCGCGACAGTTTGCAAAAATAAAAACAAAACCTCGGCAGTCGCATTCCAACTCAAAATTAAGGGTCGTCCCAAAGCCGCTAACATTATTCTCCCAAATAGATCTTCATTGCGATCTCTCCAAGATAACTTGTAAGCCAATCCGTGATGACGATTCCGACCATCGTGGCAACAGCTGTGTTAACCACAGCTTTTCCCACACCTTTAGCTCCGCCTTTAGCGGTGTAACCTTTGTAGGTACAAATTGAAGCTAAAACGAGGGCAAATACGAAGCATTTAAAAAGCCCACTATATATAGAGGAGAACGCGACAATTGTTGGGATATGGCGAAGGTATTCTTCTGGGTTAATCCCTGAAAAAATCATTCCCATAAGTAAGCCGCCAAAGATCGACATAAAAAGACCTGCGGTCAGAAGAAAGAAGCTTGAAATAATAATTCCTAGAAAACGTGGAAGGATAATTTCGAGTAAAGGATTGGCTCCTAAGCAACGGATCGCATCGATTTGTTCAGTTACTCGCATTGTGCCGAGTTCGGCTGAGGTAAAAGCTCCAACTTTACCGCTTAGCATAAAAGCAATAAGGAGCGGTCCAACTTCACGAATTGTTCCGCTAGTCGCGAGGCCTCCGAGAAAACCGAGCGCCCCAAACTCTTTTACTTGTAAGGTGAATTGTACGGTCATGATGGCGCCGACAAAAAAACCTGCCATTGCAGTCGTCGAGAGGCTTTGTACTGTGACTCGCCAGACTTGCTCGAAGATTTCATGTCTTGAAACCTGCGAGCGCATTGCAGTCTGAAAAAGTTCTTGTAAGAAAAGAACGCAACCGCCGATGTCGTTTAAAATATCCTTAAGCACTTTCATTACTTAAGGCCTCCTGTAAAAAATCTTGTATGAGCTCAATCTTGCTTTGTTTTAATTGGTCAGGAGTTCCTTGTTCGACAATTTTGCCTTGATCTAAAACGATAATACGATCCGCAATCGCCAGAGCACAGTTCATATCGTGGCTTACCACCATCGATGTTGTTTTAAGCTCGCGCGACAAATTGAAGATCAACTGGTTCACAGCATTCGTAGTGACCGGGTCCAATCCTGTTGTAGGTTCATCAAATAGCAAGATTTGAGGATCGACAGCTACTGTTCGCGCCAAACTCACTCGTTTTTGCATGCCGTAACTAATCTCAGCGGGCTTTTTATCTTCAATGTCTGCAAGTTGTACGAGAGTTAAACAGCGAGTTACACGCTCTCTGATTTCAGATTCGGATAGATCTTTATAATGTTTACGAAGTCCAAAAGCGACATTTTCAAAAACTGTAAGCGAATCAAAAAGTGCTGGATGTTGAAAAACCATCCCACATTTTTTTCGAATCGGAAGATAGGCTTCTTCTGAGAGTTCGGTCACTTCTTGTCCATCAATATAGATTTCGCCAGAGGTGGGGCGTAAAAGACCTACAATATTTTTTAAAAGAACTGATTTACCTGTGCCACTTGTGCCCAGAATAAATATGATCTCTCCTTTTTTGATTTCAAAACTTATACCTTTGAGAACCTGGCGGGGACCAAAATTTTTTACGACATTTTTAAATTCTATCATGCGATAACCGTTAAGGGACCTTCGGTCTCACCTCGAATGAATTGTTTGACCCTTGGATCGGCGTGATTGAGTGTCTGCTGCTTATTCCCTGTGATGATCACTTCTTGGTCCACTACCATCGCAATACGATGGGCCATTTGATAGGCTCGGGACATTTCGTTCGTAATGGCGACCACTGTGCTGGATTTTTCTTTCTGCAGAGTCAAAATGAGCTCAATGATTTTTCGACTTGTGATCGGATCGAGACCTGCCGTCGGGTCATCATAAAAGATAATTTCTGGATAAAGCGCTAACGCGCGAGCAATGCCGAGTCTTTTCTGCATGCCTCCAGAGATTTCAATCGGAAATAAATTTCGAGCATGAGCTATCCCGACTTCCTCAAGAAAGTAGCTCACACGTTTATCAATTTCGTTTTCGTCGCAATCCGATACTTCTCGAAGCGGAAATGCGATGTTCTCAGCCACAGTGAGAGAATCGAAAAGCGCATTTTTCTGAAAAAGCATGCCCATCCGAAGCATGAGCTCTCGCTTCTTCGCGCTCGGGGCGGCGTAAAGATCTACGCCATCAACCAAAACTCTGCCGGAAGTGGGTGGAAAAATTCCGCCGAGAATTTTCAAAAGGATAGATTTTCCGTGTCCGCTTGGACCTACCAAAACAAAGACTTCGCCTCGTTCGATTCTCAGATTGATTGAATTCAGCAGAACATCGTCGCCAAATCGGACGCTTACGTTCTCAAGCTCTAGAAAGCCATTTGCCACGATGCAGTATTCTCCGCTGTCTTACGAATCGGCCCATTGGGTTGTCAGATATTGTGGCCTTAGATCCTGGCGCTTTCAATATATTATATAGATATCAGATAATTCCGCGATTTGCCCTTAAGACCCGTTCTAACTTCTGAGATTCATTGCAGTTCTACGGTTGAACTTCGTTTCTGAACTGCTATAACTGACTCCAATAAATTTTAGCCGAATCTCTTTGATCCTAAAGATAATTTCGTTGGAGGAATAATGCATAAACGTAAAAAGCTCACCGTTGTGGGCGCAGGCTTCGTGGGTTCAACTTGTGCACATTGGGCTGCTGCAAAAGAATTAGGTGACGTTGTACTGGTTGATATCAACGAAGGCAGTGCTCAAGGTAAAGCTCTCGATTTATTTGAAGCTTCACCTGTTGAAGGTTTTGATTCACGAATCACCGGAACTTCAAATTATGCAGACACAAAAGACTCTGACGTTGTGATCATCACTGCGGGCCTTCCTCGTAAACCAGGAATGAGCCGAGATGATTTGCTCGCTACAAATGCAAAAATCATGAAAGAAGTTTGCAAAGGTATCAAAGACACTTCTCCAAATGCAGTTGTCATTGTTGTTTCAAATCCGCTTGATGCAATGGCATTTGTCGCAATGAAAGAATTGGGATTTCCACGTGAACGAGTCATCGGTATGGCCGGAGTTTTAGACGGCGCTCGTATGCGCGCATTCCTAGCTGAAGAATTGAAAGTAAGCGTTAAAGATATTCAAGGTTTTGTTCTCGGTGGACACGGCGACACCATGGTTCCAATGCCTCGTCACTGTTCAGTTGGCGGCGTTCCTTTAACAGAAATGCTTTCTGAGGCCAAAATTGAAGCCATCATGGAGCGAACTCGCAAAGGTGGAGCTGAAATCGTAGGTTTACTTAAAACCGGTTCTGCTTACTACGCGCCTTCTGCATCTGCAGTTCAAATGGCTGAAGCGATTCTTAAAGATCAAGGTCGCATTCTTCCGTGCGCAGTTTATTTAAATGGCGAATATGGAGTGAAAAACCTTTTCGTTGGTGTTCTTGCGAAGCTGACAGGAAAAGGTATGGAAAAAGTTGTTGAGATTAAGCTCAATGACAAAGAAAAAGCCGGTCTTGATAATTCTGTTGCAGCCGTAAAAGAGCTTGTAGATGCTCTTGCGAAACTCGACATCTGATCTTCTGTTTGATCTTTTGTTTTGATTTTTTGTTTTAGATTTTTTTGAAATTCAAGCGGCGCTGACTCTTATGTTGGCGCTTAAGGAGCAATAATGAATATCCATGAGTATCAGGCAAAAGAACTACTTCGAAAGTTCGGAGTGGTAACTTTAAAAGGCAAAGTCGCTTTCTCGGCCACTGAAGCCCAAAGTGTAGCAAAAGATCTCGGCGGAAAAGTTTGGGTGGTAAAAGCTCAAATCCACGCTGGAGGCCGCGGTAAAGGCGGCGGTGTAAAGGTCGCTAAATCTTTAGATGAAGTTCGAACTTACGCCGAAAAAATTATCGGTATGACTTTGGTAACTCCTCAAACCGGACCCGAAGGAAAACTGGTTGAGAAAGTTTTGATCGAAGAAGGTTGTGATATCGCGAAGGAGTATTATGTTGCAGTACTCGTCGATCGCGCCTACGGCAAAGTGATCATGATGGCGTCCTCTGAAGGCGGCATGGATATCGAAGAAGTTGCCGAACACTCGCCCGAAAAGATCCATAAAGTTGTGATTGATCCTGCAACTGGGATGATGCCTTTTCATGCTCGCGAATTAGCTTTCAAAATCGGAATGAAAGACAAAGTCGTTAATAAAGCCGTAAAAGCTTTCTTAGCTCTTTATAAAGCATTCGAAGCTTCAGACTGCTCGATGGCCGAGATCAATCCTTTGGTCGAAACAAAAGACGGCGAAGTTATCATGCTTGATGCAAAATTGAATTTTGATTCAAACGCTTTGTTCAGACATCCAGACATCGTTGAGCTGCGTGATTTAACTGAAGAAGATCCTACTGAAGTGGAAGCTAGCCGCTACGATCTTGCATTTATTAAGCTTGATGGAAATATTGGCTGTCTTGTGAATGGTGCCGGTCTTGCGATGGCGACTATGGATATTATTAAGCTTCATGGCGGAACACCTGCGAACTTTCTAGATGTTGGCGGCGGAGCAAATAAAGAAAAAGTTGAGGCTGCTTTTAAACTTATTCTTAAAGATCCAAATGTAAAAGGCATCTTGGTTAACATTTTCGGCGGTATCATGAAGTGCGATATCATCGCCGAGGGCGTGATTGCTGCGACTAAAGAATTAGGCTTAAAAGTTCCTCTAGTTGTTCGTTTACAGGGTACCAACGTCGAAAAAGGCCGAGAGATTTTAGCTAAGAGCGGTTTAAATATCACTCCTGCAGATGGTTTAACTGAAGCGGCAGAAGCCATTGTTAAGGCCGTAAAAGGAGCGAAATAATGTCTATTTTAATTAATAAAGATACCAAAGTAATTTGCCAAGGATTCACCGGCGCACAAGGAACATTTCACTCAGAACAGGCTGTTGCATACGGCACAAAAATGGTCGACGGCGTGACTCCTGGTAAAGGTGGCACAAAACATCTGAATCTTCCCGTGTTTGATACCGTGGGCGAGGCCAAAGAGCGAACAGGCGCAAATGCATCTGTCATTTATGTTCCGCCCCCTTTTGCTGCGGATGCAATTATGGAAGCCGTTGATGCTGAACTCGACTTAGTAGTTTGCATCACAGAAGGTATTCCCGTTTTAGACATGGTTCGCGTAAAAGCATTCATGAAAGGGAAAAAGACCCGCCTTGTAGGTCCAAACTGCCCGGGCGTTATCACTCCTGGAGAATGTAAAATCGGAATTATGCCTGGTCATATTCACAAACCCGGATCAATCGGTGTACTTTCGCGCTCTGGAACTTTAACTTACGAAGCAGTTTGGCAGCTCACGCAAATCGGACTTGGGCAAAGCACTTGCGTAGGTATTGGTGGAGATCCCGTTAACGGAACAAACTTTATCGATGTACTCGAGCTCTTTAACAAAGATCCAAAGACTGAAGCTGTGATTATGATTGGTGAAATCGGCGGAACAGCAGAAGAAGAAGCTGCCGAGTACATCAAACGCGAATTTAAAAAACCTGTTACTTCTTTTATTGCGGGTTCTACTGCACCAAAAGGAAAACGTATGGGTCACGCGGGAGCCATCATTAGCGGCGGCAAAGGAACAGCCGAAGCCAAGTTTGAAGCTCTACAAGCTGCTGGTTGCAAAATTGCGCGAAGCCCAGCTGACTTAGCTTCGACTCTAAAAGCGAGCCTATAAGAGTCAAAATTTTTAAGATTTAAATTACGCAGTCGAAAACTGCTCAAGAGGAGAAAATAAAAAATGGCAAAAGAATTTACCTTCAGCATTATTAAGCCAAATGGTGTGAAAAAGAATGTAATGGGCGCGATCATTAAAAAATTCGAAGACAATGGTCTTAAAATCGCAGCTGCAAAGCTTGTGAAGCTCGACAGAAAAAAATGTGAAACTTTTTATGAAGAGCACAAAGCTCGCCCATTTTTTGGAGAGCTAGTTGATTTTATGACTTCGGGCCCAGTTATGTTGATGGCTCTTCACGGCGAAAACGCTGTATTGAAGAACCGTGAAATCATGGGCGCGACTGATCCTGCGAAAGCCGCTCCTGGCACCATTCGCAAAGAATTCGGCGACAGCGTTGGCGAAAACACTGTACACGGTTCTGATAGCGCACAAAGTGCAGAGCGCGAACTTGCTTTGTTCTTTGAAAAATCTGAACTCGTAAATGGCTAAGCCGCCTAGATGTCTTTAGGTTTTTTCAATTTTAAGTTTAATTTCAGAGAGGGGTTGGACTAATGTCACAACCCCTTTTTGTTGGTCAAAAACTGGAACTTTTTGTCGAGAAGCTCTCGTTTAATGGTGGCCGAGGTGTTGCTCGCGCCGAAGGCGTAGTGCTGTTTGTTGAGGGCGCAGCTCCACAAGAAAAAGTTTTAGCCGAAGTAACCAAGCTTCATAAACGTTTCGCAGAAGCTCGCGTGCTTGAAGTCATCGAAGCCTCTTCGTCTCGCAGAGAGGCTCCATGTCCGGTCTACTCTCTTTGCGGCGGTTGCAATCTTCAACATGTTGACTACCCAACTCAAATCGCTCAGAAATTGATGATCTTAGCTGAACAGCTTCGGCACCTTTCGCGAGAGCACAAATTTGAAATTAAAGAATTAGTCGCTTCGGACAATGAGTTCTTTTATCGCAACCGAGTCCAATTCCACTTAAACAACGGTCGGGTTGGTTTTTTTAGACGCGGCTCACACGAAATTGTAGACACTGCGAAATGCTATCTGGTCGAAGATGACATCAACTTGCAGCTGACTGAACTGCGATCAACTGATTTAAAGAAGAACCGCTCTTCAAGGCTTGAACTTCGCTCTGCTAACAGTTCGGGTGCAGATTTTTTCTCACAAGTTAACAGCTCGCAGAATTTGAAGCTTCAAAACGAAATAAGCAAACTGGTTCAATCCGAAAACCCTCTTGAGCTCTGGGATCTTTACGGAGGTGCTGGCAATTTTAGTCTGCCTATCGCGAAGAGCAATCCAGGACTAAAGATTGTGTGTGTTGAAGGTTCAAGTGAAGCCATTGAATTTGGAAAAAGACAGACGCAAGAACTAGACCTTACACAAATTGATTGGGTTAATTCTTCGGTTGAAGAATTTTTGAAAAATCAGAGCGCTCAAGCACGAGTAATTTTAATTGATCCTCCCCGCATCGGACTCACCGAGGTGGCGCGCAAACGCCTGTCTCGGCTGCTTACACAGGGTTCAAAGTTAATTTATTTAAGTTGTAACCCTTCAGCGTTCGCTCGAGATGCGGCTGAATTAATGAAAACCAGTCGACTTTCGCTTCGATGGGTCCAGGCTTATGACTTGTTTCCGCAAACCGATCACATTGAGATGCTCTCCTTCTTCGATTGATGCCCTGTGACACGAAATGCCTAACTCACCGTCATCTTTGCTGTAATTTTTAAAATCTGTTAATTTTTATATATGCTTAGGTGGATTCTCATTTCAGTTTTAGGGATGTCTTTGTGCGGTTGCGCAACTGTATCCAAAAACGATCCCAAGCGTGCAGATCTACATTTAAAAATTGGGACTGCACTTTTAAGACAAGGCCAATACCCGGCCGCTTTAAGCGAACTTCTGACCGCTGAAAAACTTGATGATACGAATCCCGTCATTCAAAACAATTTAGGTCTCGCTTATTTAGTTCGAGGCCGTCTTGAGTTAGCCGAGAAACATATTCGCCGAGCACTTCAGCTCACCGAAAAATATACGGATGCCCGTAACAATTTAGGCCGTGTATTAATTGAACAAAAACGTTACCCCGAAGCTATTAAAGAACTTCGGTCTGCGAGCCAGGATTTAACTTATCCAGAACCGCAAAGACCACTGACCAATTTAGGTGAAGCTCTCTTCTTAAGTAAAAAATATCCAGAAGCTAAGAAGTCTTTATTTGAAGCTCTTAAGTATCAGCGAAACGACTGTGTCGCGATGGCGCTTTACGGTCGCACACTTTACGAACTTAAAGATTATGAGATCGCGAGTGAGTCGCTTGATGAAGCGATTCGTACCTGCCAAAACGAGAACAAAGAAGAGCCTTATTATTTTTCAGCCCTTAGTTATTTAAAATTGGGGCAAACAAACCAAGCGTACAGTCGCCTTAAGGAATGTATCGAGGCCTTTCCTCGCGGGAATTACACCGCAAGAGCTCAAACTCTGATGAAAGAGATTGAGTAAAACCACTATGAGGATGTCATGAAAATCACCGGTCAGATGTTAAAAGAACGACGAGAAAGTTTAAAACTTTCGCTCAGTGAAATTTCAATGCAAACAAAAGTAAATCAAAAAATTCTCCGCGCAATTGAAGAAGGCGACGCCTCACAATTGCCTGCAAAAACATTTTTACGCGGATTTGTGCAAGCTTATGCGATTGCCTTAAAACTTGATGTAGATCCCGTCATGAAATCTTTTTTTGAAGAAATGGGAACAACTACTCCTGAGGTTGCTGAAGCCGAAGATGCTTCTGCGCAAGTTATTAGTGGACGTACTTTACCTACATCTATGCAATCCTCTGCTACTGTTAAAATTTTAGCTGTAAGCGGAATCGTCGTTTTAATTCTTTTAGTTTTTGGAGTAAAAAGTTTAGTCGAAAAATATGAGCACGAAAGTGTTGTAGAGCCAGTTCCAGAAACGCTTGTATCGCTCCCCGCTGCGACAGAAACTGCTGCACCCACAGCTCAAAACACGGCAACTGCAGTTACTGAGACGCCTGCGGCAGAAGTCGCGGGCACAGCTGCTCCAGAAGCGGCTGCAAACGCCGAAGCTGCTAGTACTGCAGAAACAAAAACCACTGAAACTAAAGCTGCTGAAACTGTTGCGGTGACCGCACCACCAACTGCTGCACCAGCTGCAACGACCCCACCTTCTGCAGCCACTCCGTCTCCTGCTCCAGCCTCGGCTCCAATGGTAGTGGCGCCCGTAAAAGTTCCTGAGG
>CAZDFM010000029.1:11509-11904 GCA_964504465.1 uncultured Pseudobdellovibrionaceae bacterium
GAGGTTGTAAATAAGCCCGCCTCTGTTGAACCTCCAAAACCTGCGGCACCTCCCGCTGTGGTAGCAGCACCTACTCCAGTAACACCACCGGTTGCGCCCAAAGCTGAGCCTCCCGCAGCAAAACCAGCTGAGACAAAAACTCCTGTCACCACTACGACTCCGCCCCCTGTTGCTGCGACAGCGCCACCAGCTGCGGCGCCCACAGCGACTCCGAGTGCTTCTGCAGGCGCTAAAGAAGTTATTTTAGAAGCCTTAGACCGAATTGAAGTCGCAGTAAAAGTTGATAAAGGTGCATTAAAGAAGATTGTTTTGCAGCCTGATGAGGTCTACACCATTAAAGGCTTGGGTAAAATCACTCTCGATTTGAGCGATGGTGGTGCAGTTAACTTAATTGT
>CAZDFM010000030.1:0-10408 GCA_964504465.1 uncultured Pseudobdellovibrionaceae bacterium
ACCTACGATCCTCCGGTTATGAGCCGGATGCTTTAACCAACTAAGCTAAGCCCCCAAAACACGGCTATCTGGCAATGGCCAAATCAAAGATAAACGAGCTTACGCTCCCCTACCCCAAAAATCAATTAAGCAAAGCTGCCCTTTTTTCAACTTTTAGAGTCGCTTGTACCGGGACTAAGCCTTTAAAACATTCAAATAATTTGCGGGTGCGACTTGCCCGTAGAAAAGGCCGCTCGCACCGACCACGTTGGCCCGGGGGATGGCCATATGTTTTTCTAAAACTTCGGCCAATACCAAACGATGATCGTAAAGCACTGGTAGCGCTGTACTTGAATCGACGGTACCGGTGGGAAGTGTCAGTGTGCGCGGGCCTCGGTAAAGCGGATCGGAATGCGGCCTGATGTTTCCACCCATCATAAGCACAACTCCGCCGCGGCCGTGATCGGTTCCCGTACTCCCGTTTTCTTTTACGGTTCTGCCAAACTCCGACATCACAATTACGACCGTGTTCGCCCATTTCCTGCGCTTGATGAGATCTTTTCTAAAAGCCGCTAAGTTCATCGCGAGATCTTCAACCTTCCAGCCGAATGCGCCGTATTTAAGATTCGTGTTTGGATTTTGATTGTGATGCGTATCCCAACCTTGCTCAGCATCAATACATAAGAAACCAGGGGCAGCATCGGATCCAATGAGGGCTGCGCTGATCGCAAGCCGTGCGGCTAAGAGAGTTTTTGGTTGTTTACGATTAATTGAATAACCGCCGCCTAAAACGAGCGACTCAGAGGTTGTGCCCGCAGGAAAGAGCGTAGCTAAATAATCATATTGCGAATGTGCAATCGAGGCATAGTGGTGAATCAAAGTGTCGCCTACTTCACCGGATGCATTTTTATATTGCCCCATACGTTGGGCGCGTGAAAGCCCACCTTTTAAATTGGTGCGAGAATAATCTGCAGAAAGTTGTACTGGATCGTGAAGCAAAATGGCTTGCCCTAAAGCACCACGAAGTGAAGCCGGCATACGCGTCGAAACACCCACCGCGCGCTGATTTTTAAATTGCGAAGCTCGAGCTAAAAAGCCGTCGTTTAATGATCGGATTGAATTTCCTGATTCGATAAGCGCTTGCTGCTCGAAGTGTGAGCGTGACTCGTGGAGTGAACCCGCATTTACTAAGACGTTTAGATTAGCTTTTGCTGCTGGATCATTCATGAGCGCGGCAAAACCCGGATGCAAAGTAAGCGTAGGTGACAAAACAAGCGGCGAAGAAATTTTAATATTCGGTCGCCAACCATGAACCGCAGTAAGGGCTGCGCCAGTGGGCTGCACCAAACTTAAAGCATCAGCTCCGCCACGCAGAAATATAAAAACCATGTTTTTTGCGGCCGCAACTTGTGCCTCAGCCAAGGGCCATAAAAAAGAAGGAAGCAGCGCACTTCCAAGGGTCAACATTGAGTTCTGTAAAAATTCGCGTCGCTTCATTTATTTTACTTCCTCATTTCATTAAGAATTCAGCGGTCGAAAGGAGTGCACCAGCAGCCCCATGTTGAACTGATGCCACGCCGTCCGGCCATTTAGGTTGGTTCTTGGGATTGCCAATGACATCGATCACTGTGGCGAGATGTGAGGGCAAAAGTTTGTAAGCCGATGCTCCGTCAACTCCCGGCAATATAGCTCGCTGTTTAAGACGCTCCTGAGAGAAAGAAGACGCTGCGCCAAAGGTGCCCGTCGAGTTCAAGCGAGTCCGAATAAAGTTTCCTTCGGCTTCTGCAACAAGATCTGAGCGAGATGCCGAGTTCATACCACTAAAGAGCGTACCAATTTCGATTCCTAAACGACTGACATTATCGACAAAGGATGACGACAAATAATCCCTACCCAAATAAGGAATCCCAGTGGGAGGCGCTGCTTCACAACGGCGGTGACCCAAAAGGTTTTCGATTTGCGCATGTATCTGCACGAAAGTCCGAGAGGGAGCGGAATTAAGTACAAGCTTTTGGTCAGCAAAAAACGAAGTGGGCGTCGTGTTTTGCGGATTAAACTTTGTGGCATCCATGCCCAACGCATGAACAGCGTAGGTTGAATCTAAGATGTTAATTCCAAGTGCTCTCGCCGTTGCGACCGGAAGTTCAATTGGCGTACGGTACAAACTTCTATAATTCGTCCTCGACCAAAACGGATGGCTTGCAAACAGCCCGCGATAGACTGCAGCCAAGTCGCCATCGACTCCCCAATTTGCAACACAGACAGAGTTGCTTTGAGTCCATAAACTTTCGTGCATAAATTGTAGAGAAAGCTTTCCACACAAGTTTGTTTTTGTGTGCGCGTGGTTTGCGAGCATTTTCACCACTCTCGCCAAACGGGTTTCCGCAGGGAGCTGATAGGTTCTGCCCATCATCTCAACTGGAAACTTCGCTGCAAGTGCCGAATTAAAAACAAACCCGTGTTCCGCAAGGCTCGTCTGATTAGCGTAAGGATAGGCATTCCATCCAGCTAGTATTTGGGCCATCGCCTCAATATCTTTTTGAATGTACACATTCGCACTGGGCCCCACACCTAAGGTGTAAAGCTCAAGTACCTCGCGTGCTAAGTTTTGATTGCTTGCGACTTTGGTCGTCGCATTGATCGTGTTTTCACGATTATCAAGGTAAACAATCATGGCCGGATGTTTAAGAGCCGCCATTGCAAGCTGATTAAATTTTAAACCTAAACTTTTTCTGAGAGTTTGGGGATACGAATCGTTTCCATAAAAATACTGTTCGGCTTTACTCGCATCAACATTAAAGTGGTTGAACCAAAACTGGTTTAACACGCTTGCGATGTTTACTTGCCGATCGATCAGCACACCGTTTGTGACAGTTTGCGACCCCAGAAGTTCGCGTAAGGTCATTTCCTGAGCCGTACTTGTGCGTGCCCAGGTCCAAAGATGCCCGTCAGAATGTAGCTTGGTATCGAGCTGCTGAAAACGGGTTACCGTCTGATTAATTTCATAGTTAGAAAAAGTCGTAAGGGGTAACAAAGCTTCACGAAGTTTGAGTACGTGAGGTTCGTCTTGGATCGTGTTGAGGGTAGCAAGCTGGCGCGCAATTTCTTCGCTTAAAAAAACCGTAGTGCAATCATTGGCCGCAAAATCGTTCACCGGTCCGATAGGCGATACGCCAAATCCCAGACGAGTCGCTGCGTGATGCAAGATTTCGTGGTGATTTAAACCTCCACTCTTCATTGCATTATAATAAACTAAGGCACTTGCTGGAGGGCGCCTGTTGCAGACAGCGTCTGCACCGAGTGTCCCTAAAATAGGAGGGGTCGCAACATCCGCATTTCGAAACAACAAAAAAAGACCTGTCAGAATAACAACGATTCCCGCAGCTTTCATTTTTCTCATTCGAACTGAACCTCGGGCAAGATCGGCTTCATATTAACTCGATTTTTTCTTAAATCGTAACATGGCAGTTCAGTACGAAACAGTCCGGTTCAACAATTTGCAGGCCAAAAAAAAAGGGAGCGGATGCTCCCTTTTTTTAGTATCCGGTCAGATCACCGGCCCAGTGAATCAGCAGCCTAGTCGATGAAGGCTTTAAGCTTACCACTGCGCGACGGATGACGAAGCTTCCGTAAGGCTTTCGCCTCAATTTGACGAATACGTTCTCTGGTAACGTTAAAATCTTGTCCCACCTCTTCTAAAGTGTGATCGGATTCTTCACCGATACCAAAACGCATTCTCAAAACTTTTTCTTCACGAGCCGTTAAGGTCGAAAGAACTCGGCGAGTTTGTTCAGCTAAGTTCAAGTTCACAATAGCTTCAGAAGGATTAATTACCTTCTTATCTTCGATAAAGTCTCCTAAGTGAGAATCTTCTTCTTCACCTACTGGAGTCTCAAGAGAGATTGGCTCTTTTGCGATCTTTAGAACTTTGCGAACTTTATCAACGGGCATATCCATTTTTTCTGCGATCTCTTCAGGAATTGGCTCACGGCCAAGCTCTTGAACAAGATAACGAGAAGTACGAACAAGTTTGTTGATCGTTTCAATCATGTGAACAGGAATACGAATTGTACGAGCTTGATCGGCAATCGCGCGAGTGATCGCCTGACGAATCCACCAAGTCGCATAAGTTGAGAACTTATAACCACGACGATATTCGAACTTATCAACGGCTTTCATCAAACCGATGTTACCTTCTTGAATCAGATCCAAGAATTGTAAACCGCGGTTGGTGTACTTTTTCGCAATCGAAACCACGAGACGTAAGTTCGCTTCAACGAGTTCAGATTTAGCGCGATCAGCTTCGCGTTCACCCTTCCAGATGGCTGTATAGGTGTTACGGATCCAATCAAAACGCATTTGAGTTTC
Organism: uncultured Pseudobdellovibrionaceae bacterium; assembly: GCA_964504465.1. Lineage (GTDB taxonomy): Bacteria > Bdellovibrionota > Bdellovibrionia > Bdellovibrionales > UBA1609 > CAZDFM01. The sequence continues at coordinate 4,348 of CAZDFM010000030.1, forward strand.
TTCGTGTAAACGGTCAATACGAGCACTCGCATCAGCCGCTTTGATGTAATAAGAGCGGAACTGATTAAAGTTAAGACCAGTTTCTTTGGTCATCTTGGCGATTTCTTGATCTGAAGAACCCATTTGTTTGAATCGGTTTTGTAGAGTTTCAAGATCGTTGCTGAAAGTCTTAGTTGTTGCATCACGAACACGCTTACGGAGTTCAGTCATACGGCTCACTAAGTTTTTAAACTTAATCACAATACGGTTGATCGTTTTACGGTTGAAGTTGATGGACTCAAAGTTAGACATCAAAGCGATGTTTACACCTTTAAGTTCTTCTTCGGCCGCTTGATATGCTTTTGAATTAGGTTCGTTATCACGAAGTGCTGCAAAGATTTGCTCAGTGTCTTTTTGATATTTTTTAACGTGGCCAATGAGTTCGTGAATCTTTTCAACGTACTCTTGTTCGTCATACTGAGTTTCTTCGTCTTCTAGACCGCGGAAGATCGCTTTAACTTTGATACGTCCTTCATCAAGACGTTTACCAAGTTGAATGATCTCGTTAGTTCCAATAGGAGAAGTTAAAATCGCGCGAACGATTTCACGCTCTCCTTTTTCAATACGACGTGCGATCTCTACTTCGCCTTCGCGAGTAAGAAGAGAAACGCTTCCCATTTTTCTTAAGTATAAACGTACCGGGTCGTTGCTTTTTGTATCTTCAGCAACTTCGGCTTCTTCCTCTTCTTCTTCTTTATCTTCTTTGTCTGGATCGCTAAGAAGGAAGCCGTCTTCGCCTTCATCTTTAGTCTTATTTTCCGACACATCTGTAAATTCTACACCGGCGACTTCGAGTGCCTGCATAAATGTGTCCAACACAGATGGAGCGATAATTTCTTGTGGAAGAAGCTCGTTAATCTCTTCGATTGAAAGAGGACCGCGCTCTTTGGCCATCTTCACAAACCGTTGAATTTCCTCCCGAATAAGCTCCATTTGCTGATCTAAAGGGAGCTCTTTTCCGAGAGTTTTAACTTCGGTTTCTGTATCGGTATTTGCCATGTAGTATGCTCCAACTTTGGAATCGGGTTATCAAGTTTCTGAATTTAGAGACTTCTTACCCCGGTGAATATTCATTATCTGTTCCAAATCTTTTAACGAATCCGAACCCTTTTTATTTCGCAGCTGACCCCGCATTTTTGCGAGCTCCGCCTTTTTGCTGTCGGCCTGAATGCGCACGACACAATCTTGGATCATCTTCTGAACGCCTTCGTCAGACAATTGAAATGAAGGATCCAAATGTAACGCTAATGCCCCGGGCGGGTCAACTTCTGCCAAAAGCAAGGAAGTTAAACTATCAAATTTATTGGGCATTTGTCTATCAAGTTCGCCTATTCGCTCAAGCAACTGAAGTACGCCTTCATGCCGAATATACTCTTTTACGTTGCTAGCTTCGACCGCCCGCCAGCCGTCTTCATTTATCAGAGCCGCATTTACCAGCCAAAGTTCCACCTTCGTGGCACCCTTCAGCTGTATTTTAGACACTTCTAAGGGCGAATTCGGTGAACCAACTGGCTTTTCAGCCTCCAAAGGACCCATATTTGAGCCTCTGTTAGCTTGAGCCACGGGCGACGGGTTCCCACCGGAAGATCTCGCATTCGGCCCCGATTGACTGTTAGGGCCCGCATTTGAACGCACTGCGACTCCGGCGCCGGAGTGGTTTGGCTGCCCAGCTCCTTTGGCCTCTTGAGCCATAGATTTCTTTATCCAGCCGGGCGCCACGTTCATTCGTAATGCCATTTCGCTGATGTAGAGATCTTGGAGTCTCACATCCATCATGCCTTTCAGAATGGGACCCATCTCATCTAGGATTTTAACTTTGTCGCTGGCTTCGCTTCCAACGTGTCGCGCTTTTTCTTCTAGAATCTGTATAAACAAATCGGGCGCTTCGCTTGCTCTTTGTTTAAAGGCTTCAACACCTGCGGATTTAATAAATTCATCAGGGTCTTGTTTATCTGGAAGCGAGAAAGCTTTTGGATAAAGGCCTTGCGCGAGCAAAATAGGAAGACTTCTTTCAGAGGCCATTTGACCGGCGTTATCTCCATCAAACAGTACCAGAATATTTTTTGTGTAACGCCTTAAGAGCTTTGCGTGGTTTTCAGTGAGGGCCGTTCCGAGTGTAGCAACGACGTTTTTAACTCCTGCCATATAAAGAGCCAAAAAGTCGGTGTAGCCCTCTACCACAATGGCTTGATCTTCAGAGCGGATGTACTTTGCAGTCTCATTGAGCCCGTAAAGAATTTTGCCTTTATGAAAAATTTCGGACTCAGGCGAATTTAAATATTTCGGCTGCTCATCTTTTAAAACCCGTCCACCAAAGCCAATGTAGTTTCCTGAAGGAGAAACAATTGGAAAAATTAAGCGATGTCGAAAAATATCAAAAAATCCAGATTTGCCTTGAGAACGTGCTTTTACCAAGCCGAGCTCTTGTGACATCGGGAGAGAGATTTTTTGGCTATTTAAAAATTCTGTAAGGGCCTCCCAAGAGTCGGGAGCGTAACCAATTTGAAAAAGAGCGACTGCTTCGGGTTCAATCCCCCGCTTAGCAAGGTAAACTCTGACCGGATGATCCGCAGTTAAGGTCAAAAGCTGTCGGTGAAAAAACAGCGCCGCGACTTCGTTTATTTTGCTTAAGACTTTTCGTTTATCTTTATTCGTTTCGGCTTGTGGCGAAAGCTGCTCTTCAACAGGAACCGGGATTCCCGCGCGGTTCGCTAAGAACTCAATGGCTTCCGGAAAATTCATTCCGCGAATGACTTTGAGATAAGTGACCAAGTTGCCTGACTCTTTACAACCAAAGCAGTGATAAACTTGTTTGTCTTGGTTCACTGAAAAACTCGGTGTTCGCTCTTTGTGGTTGGGGAACGGGCAAAGTCCCATAAACTGCGAGCCACGGCCTTTGAGCTGCGCATCTTGGCCAATGACATCGACGATGTCGTTGGCTTCGAGAACTTTATTAATAAAATCTGTGCTAAATGCCATCTATCCCTAACGAGAGCGAGAATGCTCTCATCCCATGTACACACAGGGCCACGAACTGGCCGAACTCAATTTACTGAAGTTTAGATTTAACGATTTCGCTGACCATTTTGCCATCAGCTTGGCCAAGAGTTCGAGCTTGGACCTCTTTCATCACTCCGCCCATATCTTTGATGGTTTTTGCACCCATTTGCGCCACAACTTCGGTCACAATTTTTTCGACTTGTTCTTGAGTGAGTTGAGTCGGAAGGTAAGTTTCAAGAACACTTAACTCAAATTGTTCTTTGTCAGCTAAATCTTGGCGATTGGCGGCTGTGTACTGCTCGATGGCTTCTTTTCTTTGTTTTGCGGCCTTTTTAACAACGGCGAGAATATCTTGATCTGTAATGGTTGCGGGCCGAAGTTCGATTTCACGATTTTTAACTGCGGCTTGAAGCATACGAATCGCGCTAAGGCGATCAGCTTCTTTGCTCTTCATTGCTTCTTTAATGTCATTGAGGATTTGTTCTTTGAGTCCCATTGAAGCCTCCTAGGTAAGCAATACTTAAACAATAAAAAGGGAAACGTTTGCACGTCTCCCCTCTAAAACTTTAAGAATAAAATTTAAGCGGGTCCGAATTTCTTTTGTTTTTTCAAAAGACGTTTACGGGCCGCAATAGATTTTTTCTTATTACGGACGCTTGGCTTTTCAAAATGTTCACGCTTTTTTACTTCAGACAAAATGCCTGCTTTTTCGCATGATTTTTTGAATCGACGGAAAGCTTGTTCAAAACCTTCACTGTCGCGAATACGAATAATAGCCAAAGAACTCACCTGCCTCTCAAATGGCGATAAAATAGGAAGGCTTAGGACTAACAAAGATCGACGCACTTGACAATGCTTCCTGACAAGATTCTAAGCTTTGGTATGACTTTGACTCCCCCACCCAACTTTACGTCTCAAGACGAAAGCTTTATGAAAAGGGCTCTAGAACTGGCTTTGAAGGCATCGGAACTTAAAGAGGTCCCGGTGGGCGCCCTGGTGGTGCATAACAACCAAGTCATATCAGAGGCTTACAACCTCCGCGAAACCTCTAAAAAAAGTACGGCACATGCCGAATTACTCGCCATTGAAGCCGCCTGCGAAAAATTGGGAGCCTGGCGCCTGGTGGACTGCACCCTTTATGTAACTCTGGAACCCTGCCTTATGTGTGCGGGCGCGATCGTTCAAAGCCGCGTTTCAGAAGTGATTTATGGAGCCACGGACCCCAAGGGCGGAGCCGTAGCGTCGCTTTACCAGTGTCTCTCGGACCCGCGCCTGAACCATCAGGTGAAGGTAAGGGGCGGCCTGCTCGAAACAGAATGTGGAGCCATTTTGAGTGATTTCTTTAAAGTGCGGCGTAGTTTAAACAAACCAAAACCTAGCATCTGAATGCTTGAAAATACTCTTGTAGCTTTTCTTCTGTGTCTTTCGCTTTTAAGATTTTAACTTCAAATACTCGGTTGAGTTCACGGCAATGAATTGTAGCTTTAAGCAAAACATGGGTTAGGTTTTCGGGATCACAAAGACCCGCTTCACCCTTGGCGTTTGTTTTTACAATAAAACCATTGCGTGTTGGATTCTCGGCGCCGAAAGGCTTAGGTAATTTTTCCTGTTGAGCACAAGCTTCTTTTCGGCTCACTTTCCCGGCATAGGGTGAAGCGCGATGCCGAAATGCACCTAACAATGCAACCTTGAGACTTCGGTATGATAACTCGGCGGTTTTTTCATCGCCGGCTCTTACAACTACTTCAACTTTGTCACTGTCGTTTGATGCTTTTAGCAAACTGAGATTCTGGGCGACCACTTCTTGATTTTGGTTTGTGATTAGAATTTTTGAATTTTCGAGCCCCATCCAAGAAAGAGGCTTTGGCGCGGCAAAAAAACTGCAACCAGAAATCATCATCGTAGCTATGCTTACCCACGTTAGAGTTCTTATCATTTTGTCTTACCTATTTTTTTTAATTGCTTCGAGAGTAGTTCCATTTGAGCTGAAGAAATACGTGTTAAGTTTCTAATTTCAGCATGAAGTTGAGGATGGATTATTGTATTGTTATGCCACTCCCAAACAATTCTTCCATCAAGATTAATCTCGAATGCCGAACCTGGCTTATGCCGAACAACGAGAATGTTTTCTTTGAGCTTTTTCGCCGTGCCCGTCCCTGAGGTCTTAAAAGCGGTCGCCGGATCAGCACTATACTGCCAAAGATCGACCGACCGGATTGGATCAAATTCTGCAATTTGCGAAAACGATAAATGCGTATAAGAATAGCTGAGTGCACCCCAAAACAAGAGAAATCTTCCTTGCTCAGTAAGTTCCGCAGAAACCAAAGCTCGGCGCAAGAGACTGTCGCTCGTCCAGGAAAATTTTTGGTTGCCACCTAAACTCTTCTGCCAAATCACTTTTTTAGATTTTGCGGAAATCGCAAAGACATCTCCAAGTTGATTGAGCGTCGCGATTAAATCGCCACGTTGGATCGTTACATTATCTAACGTGACCGGAGTCTCAACCATTTGTAAAGACCAGTACTGAGGAGGACCGGTGAGCTGAGGGAATTCTTTATCGTATACTTCTAAGGTCCAATCCTTTTCTTCTTGATTAAGATACTGAGCTTGCAAATAAAAACGTTCGTGTTTACGTCTGCCATAATAGAGGATTTCTGAGTCTGAATCATAGAGAAGATTCTGAAAGTAGCGCGTCTGAAGAGGAACTTCTCGACTCTCGTTGCTACTGCTCACCCAGAGTTTAGAATCCTGCAAATCAACAATCAGCCAGTGACCGCTTGATAAAATACAGTTCAATTTATTAACCTGTAAGATTTTACCACCGCTCATATTAATAGCCACGCAGCTGTCTACCGTATTTATAACATTATAACCACCTTCACTCCTCAAGCGGTCATAGAATGGAACCTTTCGGTTAACGCTGGGCGAGTCGTTAAAAATGAAACTGTCCCCAAAAAAAGCGCCCGCCAAGAGACACACTAAAACAAAACATAAGAGGCCGATCTTTTTCGGGTTCACTTCA
>CAZDFM010000030.1:10418-11413 GCA_964504465.1 uncultured Pseudobdellovibrionaceae bacterium
ACTTCACTGCGTTCCAGATTTTAAGAATTGGATCCAAGCTTTCCTTTTTTACTCGGGTCACGCGGTAGACTGGAAATGCCATTCCGAAGGGATCATTTTGTGGATTAATCCACTCCCATACCACTCTTCCTTTTGGCGTGACTTCAAATGCCGAACCAGAAGCTGAATTACTTATAAGCGTGTTGCCAGATTCCAGTCGGTAAGCCGAGCCCCAAACACTGCTAAAGAAGTTCGATGGTGGCTTTGATTCATAAATCCATTCTTTAGTTTTTGTAAGTGGATTGAGTTCGACAACCGCAGAAGAGGGTAGCTCTCCTTCTTTAGTCGCTTGTATATTGTGAAAGAAAACCAGATTACCGTTATCAATCATTTTTACCGTATGCGCTCCTCTTTCAATTATTTTGTAACCGTTTTCGTAAGTGTCTCCCTTAAACGAATAACTCCAAACAATCGCCCCTGAATTGGAATCTAAAATTAAAATTACATCGTTCTGAAAGCAATTTACTAAGAGGTTACCGCGCGAAAAAGCTGGGTCGAGCTTTTCTAAAGGATTAGGCGGAAGCACTTGGATAGAATTTGTATGGAAGGTTTCAGCATAGCTTTTCCTGGTAATTCTGGTACGAAACTCTAAGGAGGAATTGGTACTTAACTCGTCAAGGTTCCAGACGTGCTGCAATTCACCACTTCTATTGAGAACAAAAATTTCGTGCTCTCGCCGCGTTTTCCCTTCGCGTTCAGCATAATTACTTACCAATATGAATATTTTTTCTTCATCGATGCTTACATCAAAATCGTGGTGCATTCTTAGCTTTTTGTCCCAAATCAGTTGGGCAGAGGAATCGTAATATTGCACGCTGCGTGTGCCTTCATTTAAGATTAAGAGATCACCATTCTTAAAGAAGTGACAAAAACCCTTTGGAAACTCATAGACAAAATTACCCTCCATATCGAGAATCACGCATTCTGGTCGATCAATATAACTGTTAATAACGTTA
>CAZDFM010000030.1:11423-11770 GCA_964504465.1 uncultured Pseudobdellovibrionaceae bacterium
CCGATCATAGAATACGGTGCCTCGAGACTTTCCTAGAGGGACAGAGGGGTTTGTTCGATAACGCAAAGAATCTTTGAAGTAAAAAGCAGCACAAAGAATTGCAAGTGCAATCACACTAGCCGTAGTGATTTTTAAGAACATAAACAAGCCTAGAAAGGATTGACGCTATAGGCAACCTAAAAGCTTAGACTTTGATGGAGAAGAGCTTGAGGTTGAAAGCATAATTTTGACTTTTAACTTCTACCGATTAAAATCAGCTCTCTCTCTGTTCAACCAAAGGAGCCCGCGATGACTTTAGACCATCTTTTAGAAAACATGTGGGACGATTACTGTCAGTTTAACCCGGC
>CAZDFM010000031.1:0-11739 GCA_964504465.1 uncultured Pseudobdellovibrionaceae bacterium
CTCTCCAAATGTGCCGTAAAAAAGAAGATTACATGGAGATTTTATCACATTTGAAACGGAGCCTCTCATGAATTTTGTTATTCTCAAAAATCAGGACCGGCGCGGTTCTCCGGCTTATTTATGGGTGATATAAATTCCTTTTTCGGCTTAGTCCTTGGTACGTAGAAATTTGGAGTAGAACCAGGCGAGCGTCGAGGAACTTTAGGACGGATGTTGAAAAATGAAGTTAAAATTGTCGACGCCGTTTCGGAAGTTACGGTTTCAGATGTACGCACCGATCTTAGTTTTAGTTTTTATTATGACGGGAGCGGCCCTCTACCTGATTTATACGACCTCTGCGAAATTCCAGCTGCTCGAAGCAAAAATTAAAGAGACAGCTGATGCAAATGACCGGCTCCAGGAGTTCAGCAGTTACAGCGCTGATATGAAGGACCTGGTGTTGATGTACCTCACCACAAAAGAGGAAAAATACCTCGAGGCGATAAAAGACCTGAATAGAAGCTATAAGATGAGCGAGCCCTACGAGGTGGTTCTCACGAGCAACCCGTCTCAGGATCTTGCTTTTGCGCTAAGTAGCAATCTTAAGGATTCACATCATCGCATTGAGGCAATGCTTAAAAGCATTCAGGAGCGCGGACCCCACGAGACAGCAGAGTTTATCAAAAGTTATTCCGAAATTTCTAAGGGAAACAAGGACCGAATCGAAGGGCTTGCGGTGACTTCGCGTACAGAACTTGATCGCGTCACTCGACAGATGCAAATCATTTTAGATAACTCGATCAATTCATTTCTGTTTGTTTTAGTGTTTGTGGCGTTTCTTTTGGTCCTCATTGCGATCGCGTACAGTAACCAGATCTATCAGCCGCTGATTGACCTTAAACGTGGTTTTGGTGAACTCATAAAAGGGCGGTTTCCGCGTCTTCAGAATAGACCCGACACCTCGAGCGAAGTCTTGGAGATGTTCGGAGATTTTAACCGAATGACCGAACATTTAGAAACTTCGAGGCAGGATTTACTGCGAGCTCAAAAGGATGCCCTTAAACTTGCCGAAATTAAATCAAACTTCTTGTCGAACATGAGCCACGAAATTCGAACCCCTCTAAATTCGATCATCGGTTTATCGGATCTACTTGCGGATCTCAAGCTGCCTCGGCCGGCTGCGCAGTATGTGGCAGGACTAAATAAAAACAGTGCGGTTTTACTTAGTCTCGTAAACGATATTTTAGATTATTCTCGGTTAGAGTCGGGCAACGTTGTTTTAGAGGACAGTGCGCTGAGTCTCCCTCAGCTTCTTGATCGCGTTCTAAGCGTCATCAGGCCCGCCGCAGAAAAGAAACATATTCACCTGAAGCTGCGCATGGATCCTCAACTCCCGAAACAAATCATGGGAGATGCGGCACGGCTCGAACAAGTGCTTTTGAACCTGCTCAGCAATGCGGTAAAATTCACGGAAAAGGGACTTATTATCTTGGGTGCAGAAAAAAGTCCTCATCTCGACAATTTTTTTAGGATCTACGTACAGGACACTGGTATTGGCGTCACAAAAAAAGTGTTAGCAAAACTCTTTCAACGCTTCAACCAAGGTGAAAAGACGATTACAAAAAAATATGGCGGAACGGGCTTAGGACTTGCGATCGTAAAACAATATGTTGAATTAATGAACGGCAAGGTGGATGTAACTTCTGAAGTGGGACGAGGAAGCCGCTTTTTTATCGACTTACCATTAAGGCCAGCAGCTAAGCCTGCAAAAATTGAAGCGCCGATTAAAATCTTAGGGAATGAGGAGCTCAGTGTTTCGGGAAAAATTTTGTTGGTAGATGACTCTATCGACAATCGGGAGCTTGTTAAAATTTATCTCAAAGATTCTGATGCAGACATTACAGAGGCAGTTGACGGCCGAGAGGCTCTGCTCCGATTTAAAGAAAAGAGATTTGATCTCGTATTGCTTGATATGCAGATGCCTGAAGTCGACGGCTACACGGCCGCTTGCCAAATGCGTGACTGGGAGTCTAAACAAGAGACCGCTCAAAGAACACCTATTATTGCCTTTACGGCTTTTGCATTAAAAGAAGAAATACAAAAGGCTTTAGATAGTGGCTGCGATGGTCACTTGATCAAACCAGTTAAAAAACGAGAACTTCTATCTTTATTGCATTCTTATTTGCAAGTTCAGCCACAAGCTAAGAACTTGAGACCAGAGACGCTAAATTCGTCACACCAAGCGCTAGACCTTTAAACCTAAAAAGGGTAGCTTCTCTAAATGGACACTGCCTACATTGAAATACCTCTAGAATCCGTGAGCGCAGACGCGTTGCAGGGACTTATCGAGAGCTATGTTCTTCGCGAGGGGACGGACTATGGAACTCAGGAAATTGGGCTCGATACAAAGACGGCACAGGTCTTAAAGCAGCTCCAAAAAGGTGACGTCAAGATTGTCTTTGACCCTTCTACCGAGAGTATTGATCTCTTAACTGCCCGCGAGCTTCGACTGCGCCAAAAATCGTTAGAGCAAAAGGATTCTGAAGGGCCGTGAAGTGAGCTTCGAAAAAAACTTAATACAACTACATAAAGGCTTAAAAGCTTACGGTGCGGATGCACTTTTCGAAAACGCGACGTTTTCGGTCAACGAATCTGAGCACGTCGGAATTATCGGACCCAACGGAGCTGGTAAGTCGACGCTATTTAAAATTTTGATCGGTGAAGAAGACCTTAACCAAGGGCAAGTGGTGAAGAGTAAAGAACTTCGCCTTGGATATTTATCACAGCACGATTTATGGGGTCCTGAAGAAACCGGTAATACTTATTTAGAACGCACTTGTTCGATGCCTCTTTGGCAAATCAAATCCTTAGGGCGAGAGCTACAGGTGTCCGAAGATTATTTTGAAAAGCCCATCACTTCGCTAAGTGGCGGGTACCGAATGCGAATCAAGCTTATGGGACTAATTGGACAAAGCCCTAATCTCATGCTCCTGGATGAACCGACCAATTATTTGGACTTAGAAACTACAATTTTATTAGAGCGTTTTCTTCAGACCTATGAAGGCGCGTTTATGCTGATTTCGCACGACCGGGAGTTTCTACGGCGCACCACCGACCATATTTTGGAAATCGAATCAGGTGAAATGACAAAATATAATGGCAACATTGATGACTACTTTGAACAAAAGGAGTTGTTACAAAGCCAATTGGCCGCGCAAGTGCGGAACCAAGAAGAAAAAAGAAAAACGGTTTTAGATTTTGTCTCTCGTTTCGGCGCAAAGGCAACAAAAGCTAAGCAAGCTCAAAGTAAACTTAAGAACCTCCAAAAAATGGAAGTGATCGAACTTAAGCCAGTGCCAATCGTGGCCAATATTCGAATTCCTGCACCCGACCACGTCGGGAAAGCCGTCGTAACTCTCAACGCGGCAACTTTTGGTTATGGACAGCGGGAAATCATTAAAGATGTGTCTCTTGAAATCAAACGCGGAGATCATGTCGCGGTAGTGGGGCTAAATGGGGCGGGCAAATCGACCTTGCTAAAAGGCCTCGCAGGAACACTCGAACCGCTAAAAGGCGTAAGAGAATTGGGTTATCAGGTGCGGGTTGCGATTTACAATCAGCATGTAATTGAAGTGCTGAACCCGCAACACACAGTTTTAAAATCGCTTGAAGAGGTGGCACATCCCGATGTGACTCTTCAGGAAATCAAAGACATGGCGGGAGCTTTGCTGTTTTCTGGAGAGCTTATTAACAAATCTATTAAAGTTCTCTCGGGAGGCGAAAAGTCGCGAGTGGCTTTAGGGCGAATCCTTCTGCAAAAGGTTCCGTTTTTGTTACTGGATGAACCGACCAACCATTTGGATTTTCAAACCGTTGAAGCGCTTATCCAGGCCCTCTCAAAGTATGAGGGGACACTTGTTGTTGTAAGCCATGATCGTGGATTTGTTCGACGTGTCGGAACAAAAATACTAGAAGTTTCTAGTGGCCAAGTACGGCTGTATGCCGGGACCTATGATGAATATGTTTGGAGCCTCACGCGAAGTCTGTCAAATCAGAGCGAAGAAGAGCAGAAGAAGCCCTCCAAGGAGAATGCCAAAGAGAGTTCTTCGAACTCAAGTTTGAATGAAAAGGCAGCTCAGCGCGAAGAAAAACGGGCACTCGAACGACGCCTTCGCCGAATCGAAAAAGAAATTCTGGATAGTGAGAAGAGCATCGCCAAACTCCAGGCGGAAAACGCCGAACTTAACGAAAAAATTGTGAGTTACGCTCCGGGATTTAAAGAAACTGTAAGTAAGATGTCTGACAATTCTGAAAAATTAGAACAGCTCGAACAGCAGTGGCTTAAGCTTGAAGAAGAGAAGGAACAGATTCGCCTACAGCTCAATTGACCAAATCAAAGTAATCGTCTTCCATTACTTCTTCGATTCCATCTTGTTCTTCGAGGTCGCTCAGATAGGTTTCATGAATAAACGCTTCTAAATCTTTGTCAGTCTGTACATTTGAATTATACTGACCCTTGAATGCCGCTACGACGACCGCCAGAGCGACGAATGTCGCAAGAAGCTGCGGCCAGAATCTTAAGAAAGCTCGAGGTCTAAGCATTTTTTCTACTCACCCTCATCTGCGTCGAGCCGTTCTGGGTGTGTTCTTTGCGAATCTTTTAACTCTTTAAATTTCGCCCGTTGTTCAACTGTTAAGAGCTCACGGATGTTGAGGATTTGTTCAAAGCGAGCTCTGTCATATTCAGCGTCGATTTCTTTGAGTTGTCGATGAAGTTTTCGTAGGTCGTCTTTAGAAGCAGTACCCCCTAAGGCTTGCTCTAATTTTAGTTTATGGTCCAACTTTTTAGACCTCAAAAGTACGATTTTTCCGTCATCGACCTCCTTTAGACTCTTAAGTTTTTCTTTTTGCTCTTGGGTAAGATTCACTTTTTTTAAAATGTCCCGATTATTGAGTCCATCGCTGCGCTCGGCGTCTACTCTCAGGCAATATGTCAAAAGCAGCAGGGCGCTTAAAACCGTAATTTTTGTTTGTTTCATATTTCTCCCTTAACCTTGTCGACTGTTCTTAGTGTCTAAAGCTTCTGAAGCGGCGGCTAGGTTTTTTTTAAGTCTCTACCTTTAAAAATTTCTCGTAATGCTCTTATGAAAGAGGCTAACCCAAAATTAGGCAAAAAGACTAGGTTCAGGTTTGCGCTTAGGGTGTTTGGCGAGTACATTAGCCGTACGAATCGGGGGATTCTAGTTACATGTCGAGAGTTGGGGAAAATCGCGTAGTTTGCTTCTTTTTTCGAGTCCATATCTTAATGGCACTCGCCCTGTTGTGTGCTTGCGCCCATCAAAACAAGCCGACGGCTCCTGAAAAATTGGCAGCCAAGGGACTTGCTGAAAAGGATTTTTTAGCAAAGATCAGGTGCCCCGCATCAGATACCACCTCTTTAAAAGTTTTAAAGATGAAATTAAATAAAGACCACGAGCTGGTTGCATGCGGAAAACTTGAGCAAGAGTTAAGCGAAACCGTTTTTGTGCTCTCCAACTTTCGTTTAGTGAACGTCCATTGGGCAGATCAAAAAGTGTCGGTCATAGTAGATTTGAAGGAAAACGAACATCGAGAGGTTTTATGGGACACCTCGGGCCAGAGAGTCCTCCTGTTTGAAGATGTTCCACTCGAGAAAAAGCTTCCTCTCTTTAGCCAAGAGATCAGCTGTAAAAGTGGATCCTGTTCGATTTCCGATAAAGTCTGCCTTTTTAGAAAAGATGAAAAGGCCTTCGTAGACCCATTGAAAACTACGGATTTAAATCCACTTATGAATGAAACCGACGGCCAGGTAAAGATCTTGCTGGCGGCACTTTCGGATTTTAAACCAGCCATTGAAGTTTATAGAAATCGCACTCCTCAGTCGGTCGATAGCAAAGTAGCCGAAAGTTTTCGGCTTCGTAAAAGCCAGTTGCTTCAAGCCGAATTAATTTGCAAATAGGCTGCCCTGGCAGTTTCTAAGATTTAAAGTCTCGGTCCATCACTGTTTTACGGCCTTCTTTCCGCGCATTTTCAATTGCCTCTAACGCAATTTTTCGAACTCGGTCTGAAAGAAGGTCGATTACGGACTCTGAAGTATTCATGTCCGCCACATCTTTAATAAATTTTTTGAATTTTGAAACAACAATTAGAACATCTTTTTCGACTCCAGCAGGAATCGCCACAGCCTCTCCGGGGCGAACAATTCGTCTTGCAGGAGTTGCAGACATTGTCGCTGGGTTAGAAGAGCTGGTTGGAGGAGAACTCGCAGTTTGGGCCGGGCGCGCAGGTGAGCGTTGTTCAATCGCTGCGGCATCTTTGTGTCGCGCTGTCGGAAGGTGGACTTCCCAGCAGGGAACTGAGCAGAATACATAACCCTTTCGTTCACCTACACAGGTACTGACGCTGCATTCATAATATTTAGAGGAATAAGGAATCTCTTTTTTGCAGGAGCTACATTTTTTCCAGAATTGTGGGGTCATTTATTCTCCTCATTTTTTACTCGGTGAGCTGCAAACAGTGCAAGAATGCTCGCAGCAGCTGCGATGTATCCAACCCAATTGTAACGCAAGATATGGTTCTGGCTATCATTGATAATGATGGCGCCCCCAAGCCATGAGGCAAAACCGGCTGAAAGTTGCTGCACGCAACTTGAGATCGACAAGAAGCTTCCTCGATTTTCGGCTCGAGCAGTTGCCGAGACGATCGTCATCGCAGGCACCATTCGGCTCGACATACAGATAAAGAAAAAGCATGAAATTAAAAGTAAAAGCCATAAGGGGGTGGGGGGTAGGTTTGTGATCACCAGAATCGGAACGATAGAAACTAAAACGCCGATCGTGAAGATCTTGTGTTTGCCGTATTTGTCGGCGAGTCGCCCGATACTAGGGGCCGCCACCATTGAGCACAGGCCGCCAAACAGATATATCAACGGAAGTTCAGACTCTTTCAACCCTGCATTTGCAACAAAACTTGGGCTTAAAAACGGGATGATCGAAAACTGACCCATGACCAAGCAGAACATAAAAAATAAAGCGCGCTGTTGGTTAGGGTTCTCGATGATACGCCGGATAACATCCGAAGGATTCGATTTTGGGCGATCCGGATGAAGATGCCCTTTCAGTGGGGGAATCATCCACAGGCCGATGGCGCAAATGAGACTCGAAGTAACTCCTAAAAAAATAAAAGGAGCGTGCCAAGAATATAGGTTGGCTAGGTAAAGTCCAAAAGGTACTCCAAAAATTGAAGACAAAGAAAAAGACCCCATCACGATTCCCATCGCACTACCGCGACGTTCGTAAGCGAAGTTGTCGGCAACAATAGCCATCACGAGTGAACCTAGTATTCCACCGAAGAAGCCGGTGAGAGCTCTTGCAAGCAAAAGATATCCGTAAGAGGGAGCAAGAGCACAAAAGAAAGTTCCCACGATAAAACCAAAAAAGAAAAGCAGCAGGCTTCGTTTGCGATCAAACCTGTCTATAAAAAACGAAGCTAAAAATCCGCTAACTCCTGCGCTAATCGTATAAATCGAAACCAGTAAACCGAATTGTGTCGTTGTGATCCCGAACAAACGCATAAGCTGCGGCCCGAGCGGCATCAAGATCATAAAGTCGACAATATGTATGAATTGAATCATCGACATGAGCGCCAGCAATACAATTTCACTACGACTGAATTTCAAGTTGAGACTTTCTTTTAGTTAGGGATTGAAGGCTACGAAGCGACCTGTAAATTCACAGGCAATAAGCTGATTTTCGGTGATGGTGGCCTTCATTGTGATTCGAGCTTTACCTTTTGCTTTCAGTTGGTCAAAAAAATCTGACTTTTCGATTTTTGTCGGCCACTCAGCTTTAACGACAGTGTCTTGAGTTACCGGCTGAAGATACCGAATGTTTCCGTCGGCGATCACAATGTTCTGCGTGAGTATTCCCTTATCTCGAAGGCCCGAAAGAAATAAACCGTAGCAAGAAAGAGCGCAGGCAGCATAGAGGCTGCCTCCGAACAGAGTGTTTTTATGGTTCTTGTTCGCATTGAGCGGGAGGTACATAAGGAGTTCCATCGGGTCAATTTTTTGTATCTGTGCTCCCATGTGTTGGCTTAGCGGAATTTCGCGATTAAGGAGATTTTGAAGCTCTGAGATCTGCATAAGAAAGGCTCGCTTTCGCTTAAAGTCGACCCAGCCTAGTTTACGCCGATTTTTACTAGACTCAAGTCTGTAAACTTATCTGTTTGGCGCAATATGCCGATAGGGTATGTAGGTATACGGATCAACTAATCGAGGTAGATCTATTGCGTAGTGTGAATCGCGAGAACGTAGAAGGACTGTGGCTGACATTAGGCAACTCCGTCGACGAATTTCATCACAACCTGCACCACTACCGTCTGCACATCCAAAACCTTGCGCGAGCCTTAGACCAAATGGACCTCGAGCGTATCCAACTTGAATGTCACTCTCTCAACCGAATCGCCAGAGACCTTGGCGCAACTCATCTCTATGAGATTCTGTGCGAATTAGAGTCAGTGGCGATTGGCCGCGACGTTTTTCGAATCCGTCAAATTCGTACCCGCTGTGAAGAAGAAATGATTCGTGTACTTGGAGATTTGAGCGATTTCATTCACGAAAAATCGGCGGCCTAAAAATAAAAACGGCCCTTTTTCAAAGGCCGTTTTAAAATACAAATTATGGATTAGAAATTAAGCTTGAGGAGTCGGCCCAACCTGAGCCAATCTTTCGCCCGCAGGAACATCGGTGAACTTTTTGAAATTGTCTGCAAACATCTGTCCGAGCTTATTCAAGGCCTCATCATAAGCGGCCTTATCACTCCAAGTATTACGTGGATTTAAGAGTTCAGCATCTACTCCCGGAAGTGTTTGAGGCACGTCAAAACCAAATACAGGGAACTTGTTCCAGTTTGCATTTTCGATGCTTCCATCAAGAATTGAGTCGATGATTTGACGAGTGGCTTTAATGCTCATTCGTTGCCCCACGCCGTAAGGACCACCAGTCCAGCCCGTGTTAACTAAATAAGCTTTTGAGCCATGCTCCAACATCTTTTCACGAAGAATATCGCCGTAAACGGTAGGGTGGACTGAAAGGAACGGGCCTCCGAAACAAGGAGAGAAAGTGGCTTTTGGTTCTTTAACACCGATTTCAGTTCCCGCAACTTTCGCAGTATAACCGCTCAAGTATTGATACTCGGCTTGTTTTGCATCTAATCGTGCAACCGGAGGTAGAACTCCAAAAGCGTCACAAGTTAAAAAGATCACATGCTTAGGATGTCCGCCTTTTGAAACGGGCTTTACAATGTTTTCGATATGGTAAATGGGGTAAGACACGCGCGTATTTTCGGTTTTGCTACCATCTGCAAAATCAATCGAACGATCTTGAAGAGCCACGTTTTCAAGAAGCGCATTACGTCGAATCGCATTGAAAATGTCAGGTTCATTTTCTCGAGAAAGATTAATGGTTTTGGCATAACAGCCACCCTCAAAGTTGAAAACGCCTTCATCGTCCCAGCCATGTTCGTCGTCTCCGATAAGAGCACGTTTTGGATCGGCAGAGAGAGTCGTCTTTCCAGTTCCAGAAAGGCCAAAGAATAAAGCGGTTGAACCATCTTTACCCATATTCGCCGAGCAGTGGAACGACCCCACGCCCTTTAATGG
Source organism: uncultured Pseudobdellovibrionaceae bacterium (assembly GCA_964504465.1). GTDB lineage: Bacteria > Bdellovibrionota > Bdellovibrionia > Bdellovibrionales > UBA1609 > CAZDFM01. The sequence continues at coordinate 9,658 of CAZDFM010000031.1, forward strand.
AAGGAAGTAGTTCATGATCGAGAAGATGCCTTTTTTAATTTCTCCGCCGTACCAAGTTCCACCGATGAGAGTGGTTCTTTCGGCTAAGTGAGCCGCGACGTAAACTTCTGAGCGAAGGTTAAGCTCTTTAAAGTTTTTTGCAGAAGTTTTGCAAGAATCTAAGATTGTCCAGTCAGGAACGAAGCCTTCAAGTTCGGCCTCAGTAGGGCGAATGAACATGTTCTTGGCAAAGTGGGCCTTCCAAGCAATTTCAGTAACCAAACGAATTTTTAAACGAGTGCCGGGGTTTGTTCCGCAGAAGGCGTCGACAACGTATAGCTTTTTGCCATTGAGCTGCCCGAGTGTGGTTTTTTTAAGTTCGTTCCAAACATCTTGATTGATGGGGTTATTGCCCGAACCAGTTCCGGCCCACCAAACGTTGTCTTTATTTTCAGGATCGACAACTACGTATTTATCTTGCGGCGAGCGGCCAGTGAAAACACCAGTATCGACAGTCACAGCGCCTGTGTCGGTCTCGATACCGCGGCTCCAGTCTTTAGCTTCGCTATTTGTTTCATGTTCAAACAAAAGCTCGTAGCTGGGATTGTGAAGGATTTCTTCGGCTTGGTGGATGCCGACTTGGTCTAATCCTAGAGCCTGTACGTGCATATTAGACATAGATTTTTTGCTCCTATGTGTGTGCCTTTTGGGTCTGGTTGAGGGTCTTCTTGAAAACACATGATCTAACAAAAAAATGACCAATTAAGAATCTCAAAATAGGGTAGCCCCCATCTGTTAGAGTCGACTGAGGGAGTATCAAGAAATTTATAAGTTCACGAAATTAGTGATGATTTATTAGATTAGGTAGGTGAGGATAGGGGAGGCCGCAATAAAAAGGCGAGAGAGCGATTGAAAAAATGCTAGAGGCCCGAATTCACCGCTCTCGAGTTAACGGCTAAAGGACGAAGGAAATATGATCTGGCAGCAAGTTTTAAACGAAGTCAGCTTTACCGCGATCCGCAGCCGGGGACCCGGCGGGCAAAACGTCAATAAGGTGTCGTCCTCGGCCCGACTCTACTGGAATCTACCTAAAAGCTCTGCATTTAACGAACAAGAATTGCTTTTACTCCTGCAGAAGCTTGGGCCCGAGCTCAACAAAGAAGGTGATCTCTTACTGCGAAGTGATGAGTTCCGGGATCTTGAAAGAAACAAAGAGCGTTGTCTAGAAAAGTTGCGAGACCTGCTTGCTAAGGCTTTGTTTAAACCAAAGCCTCGCAAGAAAACAAAACCGACTTATTCCGCAAAAAAGAAACGGCGTGAAGGAAAAGAGCGGGATTCAAAAATCAAACAAAGTCGAAAACGTGTCGACTATTAATCAGCCTTTAAAGCGTTAACACTGAACTCGTCTTTATCTAGGCCGGAATTCACTTTAACTTGGCTCAAGTACAAATCTGTTCCGCGTTTATTTTCAAGATTTTTAACTCTGATTTCTTGGGCACGCCAGATACCGCCTTTAACATTTCTGTATTTTAGAAAGTCGACCGTCTTCGCCATTTTGTTACCTTTGTAGTAAGCGGTCTTAATCGGAATAAATTCTGTCGCACTGACTTGGGTCAAAACTTTCGAATAAACGCTGGTTCCTTTTTTGGGAATAGCCTCAAGAATAATATATTTATTGTCTTTAGATTTAACAGTGACCTTGGCTGATTTAATTGCGCCGGAATTGATATCTTCCATCATAAGTTCAGAGCCAAGCACACCAGAATCTTGTTTATTGGCTCCCACTACGCGACGAACCTTTTTGCTCGCTGGAGTGTAAAGCCAGTGGGATTCTTCGTCGGCACTGACTTCGGCTAGAAGTGCGGTTCCTTTAGCATCGGCCGGAGACTGAATACGAACAATGGCGTAAAATTTGTCATCTTTTAGTGTTGAAAGAAGTAATTCGCGTTCTTTATTTTCGCCATTGGCTTCGCGAATTATCATTTTAATTCTAGCTTGATCATCTTTAGATTCAACTTTTGCGCGAACCTTATCTAAGACTTCTTTCGCTTCAGGTGTAGGCTGGCTGCACTAGCGTATCGCCATCAGCGTAATACCCACAAT
>CAZDFM010000032.1:0-11735 GCA_964504465.1 uncultured Pseudobdellovibrionaceae bacterium
AGGGGACCGAGTTCCGGCCGATGGAGTTATTCTTCAATGTACAAATCTCAACGTCGATGAATCCTTGTTAACGGGAGAGAGTGTTCCGGCCTCTAAGTTTTCGCATGAAGAGATTCCAGAAAATGAATTCGAGAAGACTGAAGACAAGTATAAAGTATTTTCAAGTACCCTTGTTGTGACCGGTACGGCTTTTTTTCGCGTGGTTAAGACTGGCGCGCAGACTGAATTCGGAAAAATTGGCAAAAGCTTAGAGCAATTAGATCCTCAAAAATTAAACCTATCAGTCGAGATCAGACAAATCGTTAAGGTTTTTGCTTGGACGGGAGTTGTCGTCTGCGGATCTCTCATTTTGTTGTATGGATATAAATATGGCTCTTGGACAGACGCATTCTTAGTTGGGTTGGCAACCGAGATGGCGCTTTTGCCTGAAGAGTTTCCGGTAATTTTAACTGTGTTTATGGCAATGGGTGCCTGGAGGCTTTCGAAATTAAATGTTCTCATTCGCCGGTCCGAATCCATCGAGCGCATGGGGGCCGTGAGCGTCTTGTGCGTAGATAAAACTGGAACCATCACTCAAAACAAAATGTCAGTCGCGGGACTCAGTACAAGTTCAGATTTCTTCCCCGTCGATTCGAAAACTTCAGAGAAGGTGCCAGAAAAATTTCATGAAATCATCGAGTACGGAATTCTAGCAAGCCATATCGACCCCTTTGATCCCATGGAAAAAGCAATACGGCGATTAGCAGAAGATAAATCTTGGGGCCAGGATCATTTACACAAGGACTGGACACTTGTGCGTGATTATCCATTATCTGAAAAACTTCTCGCGATGTCTTGCGTTTGGAAGAACGGAGATTCCCAAAAGTTCGTCGTGGCGACAAAAGGGGCTCCCGAAGCTGTTATGGATTTATGTCATCTGGATTCCGATGCAACTACAAAGTATATGGAAGACGCAAAACTAATGGCCGAACAAGGCTTTCGTGTACTTGGTGTCGCAAAGGCACATTTCGCGCAGAGTTTATTGCCACAAGATCAACATGATTTTATTTTTGAATGGAAGGGCTTAGTCGGCTTAGAAGATCCTATTCGCCCCGAGGTACCTGCCGCGATCGAAACATGTCGGAATGCCGGTATTCGAGTTATTATGATGACCGGGGACTATGTTGGAACCGCCGTTAAAATTGCAAAACAAGCGGGATTAGAGGTCAATAGCCCTCCAGCCTTGGGAAAGTCAGTCGCTGTGCTGTCTGATGAAAACCTAGTCAAACTCATTCAGACGACCCATGTCTTTGCGCGAATGGTACCACAGGCAAAACTTCGGATCGTTAAGGCCCTCAAAACCGCCGGTGAAGTCGTCGCCATGACGGGCGACGGAGTTAACGATGCCCCAAGTTTAAAGTTTGCAGACGTAGGAATTTCGATGGGCTCAAGGGGCACGGATGTGGCGCGCGAAGCTTCGGGAGTTGTTTTGTTAGATGACAATTTCGCTTCAATTGTCGCAGGAATAAAACAGGGGAGAGTCATATTTAACAATATTCAGAAAGCCATGAGCTACATTATTTCGGTCCATGTGCCTATTGCCGGGCTCTCGATCTTGCCGATTTTTTTAGGCTGGCCCGTTTTGTTGTTTCCTGCCCACATTGTATTTTTAGAACTTATTATCGATCCCGCCTGCGCGTTTATGTTTGAGTCCATGCCGTCCTCTGAAAAAGTCATGTCGGCTCCTCCAAGATCTCTGAAAACTCGGCTTTTTTCGACGCACAATATGCTTCAAAGTTTTTCTCAGGGGTTGTTTGTTCTATTTTCGACCGCATTATCTTATCATTTGTTATTTAATTTAAACGGTTGGGGTCCCGAAGCTCAGGGGCGGGCCTTCGCATTCAATCTTGTCACTCTGGGTAATATCGCTTTGATCTTTGCTGATATCAGTGGGGGTTCTTTTCGACAGCTTAGAAATTTGTTTAAAGGGTTTAAGTCCTATCTTATCGTTTGTGGGTTAATTGCATTGTTGGTTATAGGTACACAAATCGAGCTGTTGAGCCAACTCTTTCATTTTAGCCCGCTCTCATTGGAGCAATGGTTTATTTCGTTTGCAATTGCCGTTGCGACTTTTTTAGTTCTTATGATTTGGAATAAAATGGGAGAAGCAAAAATTAAACCATGGCGATTTTTAACAGAGTAATGTGAACGTCCCAGGAATCGTATTTGAAACCAATCTGATTTGTAACTCAGCAATGGGAGTGCCAGCTTTTTGAGGTGGTTTCGAATGAATGATGAGACAAAATTGCCAGACCCCTGAACCCCTTGGGTCAAATTGGCCCCAAATACGTTGCAGTTCTCCGACTCAATCGAACGGGGGATGGTCTCGCCCTTGCTATCTAATGAGACGGATAGCTGACTCTACACATCAAGGAGATTGAAAATGAAAACTAATATTGGACATATCGACCGTCTGTTTCGCATCGTTGTGGGAATCTTCATTCTGTCTTTGGCATTCTGGGGTCCTGTGACATATTTTGGATACCTCGGACTAGTCCCTTTGCTTACGGGTTTACTCGGAGTATGCCCCGTTTATTCAATGTTGGATATTAATACCTGTTTTTATCGGGGTCAGAAGCTATAGAAAAAAGTCGTACAATATTTGATTTTTATTTTCTAAAAGTTTTTGGAGGATTACATTCTTTGAGAATGAAAAAGTTTCTTCTACTTTTAATTATTTCAGCAAGTGTAGCAAACGCCGAAGTCTCTCTTGAAGAATACAAAGGCAAAGTCGTTTACGTCGATTTTTGGGCATCTTGGTGTGCACCTTGTTTAGCCTCTTTTCCTTGGCTCAACCATATTCATGAGAAGTATAAGTCTAAGAATTTTGCGGTGGTTGGAGTTAACCTCGATAAGAAACGTGAAAAGGCTGATGACTTTCTCGTTGAAAAACCGGCCAGGTTCCCGTTGATATTTGATCCGGAAGGTGTCTTACCAAAAAAATATCAGGTCGAAGGTATGCCTTATTCTGTGATCATAGATGAAGCGGGAAAGGTCGTTCACCGACACTCTGGTTTTGAATCTGCAAAGACCGCTGAGTATGAAAAAGCTATTGAAGAGGTATTAACGAAGTGAAGTGGTTTTTTCTGTTATTGGTTATAAGCTTAACTGGGTGCGCAAATTGGGGCGTTGACCCTTGGGATCGCGATTTGTTAGCGGAGAAGCCAATGCAGTTTGGCTCTGATTCTGTGGATGATGCTTACACCGATCACATCTATTTTAGTAAAGAAGGCTCCAGCGGTGGAGGCGGGTTTTCAGGCGGAGGTTGCGGATGCAACTAAAACCAAAGGCTCAGCCAAAATCTATTCGAGCTAAACTTATGGGGGCCACCGCCGCACTCCTAACTGTCGCCTCGGTGAGCAACCCAATTGCAGCGGCCACTTCGAGCCCTAAATTTAAAGGTACCATCGGACACCTTTATTATTCTGAAAAAGATCGGGTTATGGCAAATGAACCGGTCGTCGAATTAATCACGGAATTCGTCGGTGAAAAAAGATGGACGAATAAATTAGTCATCGACACGCTAACGGGACCTTCCCATAACGGAGGAGTACCTTCCCGAAATGCACAGACGATTGCGACGCCCTCAGGAGCCGGCACTTTTAGAACTGAGCCAGGTGATATGCCACTGGACCCCAGTTTTCGAGATACCCGAATCGCATTCTCGACTTCCTGGAGTCAGCCTTTGGGCTCAAACTACGAGTACTCTGTGGGCGCGAACTATTCGGGAGAATATGATTTCAAATCTTTTGGAGCTAATACGATATGGTCTCGCTATTTTAACCGCAAAAATAGCAAAGCTTCTTTCGGACTGTCTTACGAAGAGGATACGATCAATCCAGTTGGACAGGCCCCTTTGCCCTTGACTGCGATGATTCCGAAACAGACGGCAGGTTCAAATAAAAGTAAAACGATCATTGATTTGCTTTTTGGGTGGACTCAAGTTTTTACGCGAAAGTTTATCTTGCAAGTAAATTATTCGTTAGGGTTGTCAGACGGATATCAGAATGATCCTTATAAAATACTCACAGAGGTCAAAGCCCCTGGTGATCCCAGTGCTGGTGATCCGTCAGGAACTTATATTTACGAAAATCGGCCTAAGAGCCGTCAGAAGAATAGTCTATTTATTGCGTCCAAATATCACGTCTTCAAAGATAGCGTTTGGGGGACTTCGTACCGTTATTTCTGGGACGATTGGGGTTTGACCTCGCATACTTTAAGCATGGATTTGCGGATTCCAATTACGCAAAGTTGGTCTTTAACCCCGGATGTGCGCTACTATAAACAAAATCGAGCCGATTTTTACCGGTACTTTTTGATCGAAGGCGACGCCCTGCCCTCTCATGCCACTGCCGATTATCGCTTGGGTAATATGGATGCATATACCATCGGCCTTAAAGGTACCAAACGCCTCTCTCCCAAAGGGGACGAGCTAAGTGTTCATCTTCAGTACTATGAACAGCGGGGAGAGGGAAAGCCTAACGAAGCCTACGGCGCGCTGAAGAATCTTGATTTAGCGCCGCCAATAAAAACCACGATGGTAAGGCTTATATATACGTTTTAAGGTGACCGATGCTTGTTCATAAATTTCACTGCATGGCTTCTCCTTGTGAAGTTCAAATCGACACATCTGATCCGCTTTTGGCTACTCAAGTCAGTGCTGCGGTAGAGCAAGAAGCACGGCGAATCGAAACTCAATACAGCCGCTATCGAAATGATAATGTTGTGAGCCGAATAAATTCGGCTAAGGGTAAAGCGGTTGAAGTCGACGATGAAACCGCAAAGATTCTGGACTATGCTTATGCTTGTTTTGAAATGAGTGATGGTTTGATCGATATCACGAGCGGGATCCTTCGGCGAATTTGGACTTTCAAAACTTCAGATCAACCGATTCCCACGCCTGCAAAAATTAATGCGATCCTTCCGTTTATTGGATTACAAAAGGCTAAATGGCGTCGACCTTATTTTCAATTGCCAAAGGGAATGGAGATCGATTTCGGAGGGATCGTAAAAGAATATGCAGTGGACCGTTGTTTAGAATTAGCCGCTGCTCAATCAAAATCCCCATGTTTAATAAATTTCGGTGGTGATTTGGCGGCAAATAAAACCGCTCGGTCTCATTCTTGGTGTGTGTCGATTGAAGGAAGTGACCAGACCATTTTGTTGTCTCAAGGAGGACTGGCCAGCAGCGGTGATGCACGCCGGTACTTGAAACATCAAGGTAGGATTTATTCGCACATTCTCAATCCGCTCACGGGTTGGGCTGTTGAAAGCGACTATGTATCCATTACGGTTGAAGCGGACTCCTGTACTGCTGCGGGAGTATTGGCGACATTGAGTCATCTCCAGAAAGATCCTAAACTCTTCCTTGAAGCACAAGCTGTGCGCTTTTGGTTGGTAAAATCCTGAGTAATATTCACCGCCAAAATGACCCGCTTCTAAAAATACGAGTCAGAATGTCCCATAATTTTCATATGGGATAGTTTAGTGACACTTTAGAAAGGTGCGCTGTTTGCAGTTTCTTAGTTCTTTGGAAGCTCATTAAGAGCCTCCAACTAATATACGGAGAAACCCGATGAATTTTGCACACGTCCATTTAATGCTCAATCATATTCCAATAATTGGCTTACCGTTGGTTTGTATTTTCTTAATCTATAGCCTTCGAGTTCGAAATATTGTCTTTGAGCGCTTCTCGCTGTGGATGCTTTTGGCGATGGCACTAATAGTAATACCTATCTATCTTTCGGGAGAGCCAGCAGAAGAAGTTGTAGAAATGATTCCCGGAATTAACGAGGCTCTCATTGAAAGTCATGAGGAGATTGCTGAAATATCGCTCGTACTCACTTTAATTGTTGGCATCTCAGCGGCTTTGGCTTTGTGGTTCCGGCGAAAAGAGGGTTCTACATCACGGTGGAGTTTGGTAACTCTCGGGCTTGCGGGTCTTGCTCTAGCGAGTTTAGTTTATACCGCGAGTCTGGGCGGTAAAATCCAGCACCGGGAACTACGGTCTAATGCTCAAGTGGTAAGTGATTTTTCATCGGTGAGGAATAGGGTTTAAAGTTTAGCTATCTTTGTCAATAAGGTTCCTTATAATCAGTCTTAACTCACGGTACCTAGAGTGTTTAAAAGGACTGAAGGACATGGATCAGGATTTAAATCATCGAACAAAAAGCTCTGTTAGTCTTCGAGAGGCCTTTCCGGTATGGAGTAAGATCGCGCTACTAAGTTTTGGAGGACCCGCGGGGCAAATCGCGGTTATGCATAGCGCGCTTGTTGAAGAAAAAAAATGGGTGAGTGAATCTCGCTTTTTACACGCCTTAAATTATTGCATGCTTCTGCCAGGGCCAGAGGCTCAGCAACTTGCGATTTATATTGGCTGGCTTATGCACCGCTGGGTGGGCGGGCTGATCGCCGGGATTTTATTTGTATTGCCGGGGTTTATTTCAATTCTGATCCTCAGTATTATCTATGGCCTCTACCAGGAAGTGGCTTTTGTCAGTGCTTTGTTTTTTGGACTTAAACCCGCAGTGGTCTCGATTGTAATTGCGGCGGTTTTGAAGATCGGCTCGAAAGCTTTAAAAACTCCTCTACTCGCGGCAATCGCAAGCCTTTCTTTTATCGCACTCTTCTTTTTTGATACGCCTTTTCCGCTTGTGATTTTTGTTACTGCGGCCCTCGGCTTCTTTGGGGGCAAACGTTCACCTAAGCAGTTCGAAGTTCCCAATCCGCATAAAGAAGAAGCACGAGGCTCAGATCACGAAGATCTCGTAGCCAGGCACGAACAAAACAGGGTGCCAACTTTTAAAAGAAGTCTGATCGTTCTTTTAGTTTTTGGCGGAGCTTGGTGGATTCCGGTCTTAGCGCTCTTCTTGTTTCTTGGGAGAGACCACATTTTTACCCAAGAAGGTCTTTTCTTTAGTAAGGCGTCTTTACTCACTTTTGGCGGGGCTTATGCAGTGCTGGCCTATATTGCACAACAGGCTGTGGAAAACTACAAGTGGCTCAATCCGACAGAAATGCTGGATGGCCTTGGAATGGCAGAAACAACTCCGGGTCCCCTTATTCAAGTTGTGCAGTTTGTCGGATTTATGGGAGCCTTTCGTGCGGCGGAGGCGAGTGCAATCGGTCTTTCTCCGATTTCGGCTGGTGTTATCGCCTCGATCATCACGATCTGGGTTACATTCGTGCCGTGTTTTCTTTGGATTTTTCTAGGGGCTCCCTACATCGAGCAACTTAGAAATAATAAAGATCTTTCACATGCTCTTTCGGCGATTACAGCTGCCGTCGTGGGCGTGATTTTGAATCTTTCGATTTGGTTTGCATTGCATGTAGTCTTCAAAACGATAAACGAAACGACCTGGGGAATGTTGCATCTTCATATGCCAGAGTTGGCATCGATAGATTTAAAAACATTAAGTATGGCTCTGTTTGCCGCGGTCCTCACCTTCGGATTTAAACTGAGCATGATGAAGGTCATCGCGATTTCTATTTTGATAGGGTTTTGTGTCTATTTTATTTAATTGACCATAAATGTGAAATCCGACGTGGCATCGTGACTTTGTTCACAAATGAGAATTCTTAACCTTCAGCCGCTGGCCGACGAGGATTTTGTTTTGTTTAAGTTTGTTCAACGTTTTAATTTTTTTCGGAGTGGTGTTGAATTTTTTTGCGATAAAAACGAGGTTGTCGCCACGTCTAACAGTATAGTGGACCGACTTTACGGGCTTATAGCTTTTAGCATTCAGACGGAGTCGAGTGCCGACGTAAAGCTTGTTTCCACGTATTCCGTTGATCCTTTTAAGATGACCCACAGAAACTTTGTATTTCTTTGCAATGAGACTTAGATTTTCACCGCGTTTTACGATGTGGCGGGTAACGGTAGCCGTTTTGTGTTTTTGCGCCGGATAGCGGGTCGCGATACGCTTCAAGCTTTGGTTAGCAGATTTAAACTTTGCCACCTGGCTTGTTGGCACCCAGATTTCGTAGGTACGGCCACTCGGTGTTTCATTTCTTAAATGCGGATTGGCGTTTGTAAGAGCGGCTCTTGATACTCCGGTGGCTTTCGAAATTTCTTTGAGCGGCAATCCGCCAGGAACTTCGACAAGCTCGGCGTCGGGAAAGGGACTATGTGTTTTTGGCGTACGAAAACCATATTTTTCGGGGTTCATTCCGATAAGAACGACAGCTAAAAACTTCGGGACGTATTCGGATGTTTCTCTCGGAAGTGCTCTGGCTTTTGAGAGTTGCCAAAAGTCGCGCGACTTTCCTCTAAACACCGCACGTAGAACGCGGATTTCACCCGCGTTATATGCCGCCATGGCTAAATGCCAGGAACCGAAGACATTGTGTAAATCTCGTAAGTATTTAGCTGCAGCCTCAGTTGAGCGGATCGGATCTTGTCTCTCGTCGACCGTCTTATCAATTCTTAAACCGTACCGGGTAGCAGTTCCGGGAATAAACTGCCATACACCTTTAGCTTTTGCGATAGATAAGGCTTCTGTTCGGTAACCACTTTCGATCATGTCCAAGTAATAAAGTTCTGCCGGCATGTCGTTTTCTTCAAGCACACTCTCGACCACCATTCGATAACGTTCGCCACGGTCTAAGAAACGTTGGAACCGCTCTCGGTCTTTAACGGTGAAATACTTGATCCATTTTTTAACGTTCACATTTTCTACAATTGGAATTCGAACTTTCTCTGTTTGAGCCGCTGACGATTTTGCATTTGAGGGCGTGGTGGGTTGTTCTGCTATATGCGCTTCATCCAGGGAAAGATCGTGTGAAACTATAACTTGGTCGCTGAAGTCAACTTTCGGCAATGCAGGTGGTTCAGCCTCGGCCGTGAAGCGTTCTTGATTTGACTGCGAAATCATCCGATGGGTTTTGAGACTCCCACACGCACTTATCACGAGAGTCGAGGCAAACAGAACGCAAAAAACAAAGCCGTGCTTCTTCAGTTGAATTCTCCTGGAGAAATGAATTTCATAGAGAATAACATGAAATTGTCGTGAGCTAAACCCGACCTAAGTTCACTTTTGCGGGCTGACCGGATTTATAAGAGTTTTCGGGAATAGTTATTAATCGCAGTTCTTACCTTTCCTGCTAAGAAGAAGAGTCCAATCATATTTGGAAAAGCCATGGCGAGAATCATCAAGTCGGAAAATTCGATGACGTTTCCGGCTGAGGTGATCGATCCGAGAAAACTCGCAACTAGAAAAAGCCCACGGTAAAGAAGGGAGTGGTTGTCGCCAAAGAGATAAGCCCAACAGCGTTCGCCATAATAGGACCAAGAAATCATCGTCGAAAAAGCAAATAAAACTACTGTAGCTGAAAGAACATAGGGGAACCAACTCACCACAGAGCCAAAAGCCATCGTGGTTAGGGCAGAGCCTTTGTTAGAGGCAATTATGTCGGTAGCATCAGGAGAAGCATAGACTCCGGTGATTACGATCACTAATGCCGTCATGGTACAAATGATGACGGTGTCGATAAAAGGCTCAAGCAGTGCGACAAAGCCTTCTCGAATGGGGATTTCTGTTCTTGCTGCGGAGTGGGCTATGGCGGCAGAACCAACTCCCGCCTCATTTGAAAAGGCCGCGCGACGAAATCCGATTACGAGCACGCCCAAAAAACCACCGTAACCCGCTTCAGGGGTAAAGGCTCCAGAGATAATTAGACCAATTGCTTTAGGCACGTCCGTAAAATTAAAGAGTAAAATACCGAGCGCGGTCAAAACGTAGATTCCGCACATCAAGGGCACAAGTTTCTCTGTTACTTGAGCAATACGTCTGAGTCCGCCAATGATTACGAGTCCTGTAAAGAACGTCATAATGAGCCCATAAATCCATGGCTCAGCTCCTAAAAGGGGAATACTTTCCTGGAGGGAGTTTAAAGATTGGTTAACTTGAAACGCGTTTCCGCCTCCAAAAGAGCCACCAACGCACATCACTGAAAAAAGAATAGCTAAGAATTTTCCGAATCGAGGCCAACCCTTCTCTCCAAAACCTCGAGAGAGGTATTCCATCGGACCGCCCATGATTCTACCGTCAGGGCGGACCTCTCGGTACATGACCCCAAGAGAGCATTCAACAAATTTAGAGGTCATTCCTAAGAAGCCGGCAAGAATAATCCAAAAAGTTGCACCGGGCCCACCAAGGCCGACGGCGATCGCAACGCCCGCGATATTGCCGAGCCCGACAGTAGCCGAAAGGGCCGTTGTAAGCGCCTGGAAGTGCGTCACTTCACCGGCGTCTTGGGGGTCGTCAAATTTGCCGCGAGTAATATCAATGGCATGTTTAAAAGCTTTGATATTAATGAACTTAAATCGAAGAGTGAAATATGTCGCTCCTAGAACCAGCCATGCGACCGCTAAAGGCAGTTCGTGTCGGCCAGGTAGGATATCGAAAAAAAGAGCCGCTCCTAGGAACTCATTGAGTTGCGCAAAAGCATTATCTATCAGAGCAAAGAGATCGGGCAGGGTCGATTCCTTCCGCGAAATGAGTTAGCGGGATTAAGGGTTAATGCAGGAACTTACAGCAAGTGTTTATGATTTTCAATTAAGGGAAAGCGCTTTAGAGTCAAAGATTTGCCTGATTGACAGAACTTTTTGGAAGACTTCACAGAAGTGATGATTAAATAACAATTGAAATCTTGAACGCTGTCTCGATAGCTCATAAATCTGAATCCTTAACCGGATGAGCGAGAACTGAACTTGAAATTGGGAATCAAAACACGAGTATGGGCACGCAGGATCAACACGGCTGTGCCGTTTGTCTTTTTTGTCGTGATAGGTTGGTTCGTCTATCATCGGCTTAAGGAGTTTTCTTGGGCCTTGGTCAAGCGAACTTGGGTGGAAGTCGAATTTTATCAGATCGCTTTAGCAATTGGGTTTGCGATCCTCGGGCACCTTGCATTCTCTAGCTATGATCTGCTTGCTCAGGGGCAGGTCGGCCATAAGCTTAAAAAGCGAATTGTTCTTATGACCGCCCAAGTAAGTTACGCCTTTAATCTAAATGTGGGGGCGCTGCTTGGGGGAGCGGGGACGCGCTTTCGGCTTTATTCCAAACTTGGCTTGAAGCCCGTCACGATTACCGAGATCTACACTATCGGTGCGCTGACGAATTGGCTTGGCTACAGTTTACTCTTAAGTGCGGTGCTTTTGTTTGGGCGCACCAATGTGCCAAAAGAATGGATTATTCGCCTTTGGCATCTGAAGCTCATAGGTTGTGTGGGGATCATCATAGTTCTGGGCTATCTAGCTCTATGTGCTTTTGAGAGAAAGCGAAAATGGAAAATCAAATCGTTTCAGTTGAGGCTTCCTACAATCAAAGTCGCCCTTGTGCAGTTTTTGTTATCCATGCTCAGTTGGAGTTCGGGCGCCGCTATTATTTATATTCTATTGGGACAAGAATTTCGATTTGATTACGTATTGTTTTTAGCTTTGATCGCGGCTATCACGGGCGTCGTTGCTCATGTGCCAGGTGGCATCGGAGTCATAGAATTTGTTTTTTTGACAGCCATCGGCAAAAAAATTGGTTCCGAAAAGGTGGTAGCAGTCCTATTAATTTATCGTTTGGTTTATTACTTACTGCCCCTCGTTCCCGCTTTGATAAATCTTGTGCTGCTCGAATCCAAAAGCTCAAACAAAACTCAAAAAATTCAATAGAGGACGCACTTTCAAAGTCGTCTTATTAAGT
>CAZDFM010000033.1:0-11731 GCA_964504465.1 uncultured Pseudobdellovibrionaceae bacterium
CTGCGAACCCGAATTCGGGTTCGCACGCGGAGTTGTAAGGCTCGGGTCTTCATCAGGTCGCTCTTCCTCGTGCGGAGTAGCTTCGCTGATTCTGCTACGTTTCGACATCTCGGCCCAGAACTGTTCGAAATTCACATACACAGTAGCGCCGGGAGTTGGTGCGACACCAGCTCCTTTGATGTCGGCCATATTGCCGTCAGAGCGTTGGTAACCTCTAAAAAAACCGGTCGGTTTACAAGAGGCTGCATTTGACTCCGCTTTTCTAAAAACTTGATCGTTGAGGTACTGGTAACTTTGCGGACACTGTCTTTTAAGCGCTTCGGGATTAAAAAAGTAAGCCGCAAAAACTTCGGCAAACTCTTCGTTGCGACTTGCGTGAGGAGTCGAACTTCGACCATCTTGGCTCACGCGATGTGTGCAATAAGTTGAAATGGTACATTTTGAAGGAACCGCCCGATTGTATTTACCGTAGAGACCTCTACGGTTTGCAAGCGCATGCCCCAGTTCGTGAACAAGAGTTGATTCGGAGTAAGCATTCGCACGACTGCCTGCCCCCATCTGAAAAACTTTGCGATTGAGAGACACGGCACTTGATCCACCAAAACCCGCAATCTCTCGACCTGATGCTCCAGTTAGGGTCCCTCGAACATTCACACTTAAATTACGAAAAGCTCCGTCCATTCCGGGACCGCCATTGACCATAATAGTGTTGATCGCCGAAGCAATTTTTTGTTTTTCTGCGGGGCTCGCGCCGTTTACTTTAACGTTGAAATCATTGAGGCGCGCATCCACATCACTCGGAGAAACCTGCGCCACACAAGATACACTTGCCGTCTCGGCAACCGAAACCCCGCGCCCACGCGATTGAGCTTGAGCCTCAAAAGATGAAGTGATCAAAAAGACAAAGCCCACGATTAAAAAATACCGAACGATATTAACCATGTCTTAAACATCGGAATCCCACCGTCCTAACTTGAGACAAAAAGGTTCCAGCTTCTTTTTTTGAGCGCTAAAATCGATTAGATCCATCCCCTAGGAGGGACCTTCCCCTCGAAATCTTTAAAGTTTCAAACTTAAAAAGAAGCTGGAACCTTTTAAGCCTATGATTTCTTGCGGGATTTCTTTTTGGGTTTGGCTTTGGTTTTGGTGGCCGTTTTCTTTTTTGATTTTTTGGGGGCTTCTGGAGTCCAGCGGGCACGACCTATGGCGGTGGACCAATTTTTTAGGCGTTCTTTACGCTGGGTTTCGTTGAGTTTGGGTTTAAATTCGCGGTCGATCGCCCAGATCTTTTGGATCTCATCGAGGTTTTTCCAGAAACCGACGCCAAGACCAGCGAGAAAGGCGGCTCCTGCTGAAGTGGTCTCGATCATTTTAGGGCGAATGATTTCGGCGCCCAAAAAATTCGACTGCATTTGCATGAGAAGATTGTTGCTGCTCGCGCCCCCATCTACTTTTACGCCGCGAAGTCTTTTTTTAAGATCACTTTGCATGGCTTCTAAGATGTCGACGTTTTGAAGCGCCATTGCTTCAAGAGTAGCGCGTGCAATGTGAGCTTTTGTTGTTCCGCGAGTTAAGCCTGAAATGAGGCCTCTTGCGTTTGGATCCCAGTGAGGTGCGCCTAAGCCCGAAAGTGCCGGGACAAATTCAACTCCTCCGGTGTCCCCTACTGTTTGTGCAAGATCTTCGACTTCTCCGCTTTTTGCAAAAAACTTTAAGCCATCGCGGAGCCACTGAACTGCCGCTCCACAAATAAAGGCGCCACCTTCAAGTGCGTAAGTTAATTTTTCGCCTTCACCGAGTTGCCATGCGACTGTAGTGAGAAGTCCGTGTTTTGAAAGTACAGGTTTGGGACCCGCGTTCATCAGTAGAAAACTTCCGGTCCCGAAAGTGCATTTAGCGTCGCCTTGTTTAAAAGCGGCCTGTCCAAAAAGTGCAGCCTGTTGGTCGCCGGCGATTCCCGAAATCGGTGTGCCGTCTAAGAGTTCGGATACACCTTTTGTTTTTCCGAACACTCCGCTTGAAGGTGCAATCTCTGGAAGAATTGTCGCAGGCACTTCAAATAATTCGAGTAAGTCTTTGTCCCATTTGTTTTTGAAGATGTTCATAAGCTGTGTGCGCGAAGCATTTGAAACATCAGTTTTATGAACCTGCCCACCCGTGAGCTTCCAAAGCAAATAACTGTCGATCGTTCCGACTGCCAGTTGTCCGTTGTCGGCAAGTGAACGTGCCTGAGGGACATTCTCTAAAAACCAACGCATTTTTGAGGCCGAAAAATAAGGATCAATGACAAGGCCGGTGCGGTTACGAATTAGGTTCACAACGCGCGGCTGTTTTTTGAGCTTTTCGCAATAATCGGTGGTTCGTCTGCACTGCCAGACGATGGCGTTATAAATAGGTTTTGAAGTTTTACGGTCCCACATCACAACCGTTTCACGCTGATTGGTAATTCCGACCGCCGCGATATTTTCGCCCGTGAGTTTTCCATTTTTTAAAGCGTTCTTGATGCAAGAGAGCACGGTGTCCCAAATTTGTTCAGGCTTGTGCTCGACCCAGCCTGGTTTTGGGAAAATCTGATCAAACTCTTCACTCGCGGTGGCGACAGCGGTCCCATTCTTGTGTATGATGTTAACTCGAGTGCTTGTGGTGCCCTGATCGATCACAAGTATGTACTTTTCCATGGCCGCTCCTGAAGTAAATTTAGCGAAGAAGAAGTTGGAACTTTAATAGTGAAAAACATTTTTGGCAAACCCAACGAAAGCTTACTCTCTGGTCTTGAACATCTCGATCGAGACCAGCTGCTGTATCGAGTCATGCCTGAGTTTTTGATGGATATCATGACTCGTTATTTTCGCCTCGAAATCGTAGGTGAAGATCATCTTCCTAAAAAAGGAAAGCTGTTGATTACCCCGAACCATTCGGGCTACTCAGGTTTTGACGCCATGATCTTGACTCATATTCTAAAAAAGATCACCGGTCGTGCACCGAGAGTTTTAACCCATCACCTTTGGTTTTTAACCGAAAAGACTTCGTTGCCCGCTCAAAAATTAGGGTTTGTCGAAGCCACTCGCGAAAATGGTCTTAAGTTTTTAAAGCGCAATCAACAGGTCGTGATTTTTCCTGAAGGCGAAAACGGAAACTTTAAACCTTCAACGAAGGCGTACCGTTTACAAGAGTTCAAACGCGGTTTTATTCGAATGGCTTTGATGACCCAAACCCCGATTGTCCCCTGTTTAATCATCGGCGCTGAAGAAACTCATATTAATTTAAAGAAATTAAAACTCACAAAATTCCTACGCGGCCTAGTCTTGCCTCTACCATTAAACGTCATCCCTCTCCCCGCAAAATGGAAAATCATTTTCTTAGAACCCATCACTCTCCCCTTCCCCGCAAGCTCTGCCGACGACCGCGAAGTCGTCCAAGAGCTCGCCCAAATGGTCAGAGAAAAAATGCAAAAAGCCCTGAACCATGAACTTAAAGAGCGCAAATCCGTTTATTAGCAGGTCGGCGTTTGTTAAAATAAACGTTTGCTCCTCACTTGCTACTCCAGTGTCTTGCTTCTCTCTTCACGAATGATTACGCCTCTCTCCGACTTCTTACGTCTATTGTAAGGAAATCAAATGAATTATGTTGTCTGCGCCACTCCACGGTTTTTTAAATTAGACTGCTGATGGTACCGAAGTTGGTTATGTGCCCGACAAAGCACCTGCAAATTACCAACTTCATTCCCACCTCCTGCCCAGACCGGCTGAATATGGTCTAATTCGAGTTGAAATTTAGACCCGCAGCGAGATCCCATTCCATCCTTCCACTGACAGGAGTGATCCCGCTTAAAAACGTATCTCTTTACCTCGGATGAAATTGCGGTTCTCGCTTTGCTGGGCTTATGAGCTTTCAGTTCCGCTTCGGAACCAAATTCTTTCACGTCATTTTTCGAATTCATCACGGGCCTTTTATATGATCTTTTGGGCCCAGCTGGATCTTTTCGTTTGATGTAATCCGCAGCTAAGAATTCTATAAATTCAGCCATAGAATATCCCGCTGTCATATGGGAGCTGAGTTCCTTTGCTCTTTCTAAAATTTCGCATTGTTGTTTTGAAAGAGTAATTTCGAGCCTTTGAGATTCATCTCGCTGAATGACTTTCTTCTCGAAGCTTTTGATTTCCAATTCTAATTTTTCTGCCAAAATTTTCTGTGAGGTTCCAAAGTCTTGGTCTTTGATTGAATTTAATAGCTCGGCTTTGTTAATCGGAGAACTCTTACGAGCTGAAACTTCATTCGAGATCTCCTTCGATTTTTGTCTTACATATTGAGCGACTAACGAAACTTGAGATAAATTCAGTGCGCCCGACTCGAGGTCCGACTTTATCGAGGGAACTTCACCCAACAGTCTTGCCGAATCAATACGTCTCTGGGCTGAAGCCTTTGAGTATCCTAATTCACGGACAAGAAAATCAAAAAGACTGCTGCACGAATAATTGAAGTATAGTCGTCTGCGATCCACTTCACGAATATAAAAAAGTATATCTGCGGTAATCTTTCGTTCACTCGCTACCAAGCTCTTAAGTTTTGATACTAAGTCTATAGATGTCGCATTCTTAAGTTCCATTTTTACCTCACGCTTTTAAATTGCGATGGTTGTATCACAGGTTTTGGAATCGCTATTTTCAGGGAAAATTTAAAATCCCTTTCCATGTTCAAACCGCCTACTGGTTAATATTTAAAGCAATACTAGGGCCACTATGAAGCGTATGAAAAACGCATGAGAGCGACCGTAAAAAATTTGAAAGCGGATGCTATCGCGCGAATTAAAGTTCAAAAATCATGTCAATATTATTTTTTAAAATTAATTGCGAATAGACGCTTTGAAATCCAGTTCCGCTTCGGAACTCAGACGCGACAGTTATTTTAGAATCGAAATCGACAGCAACCTAGTAAAGCACAAATTAACTTCCACGTAGTATTCGAACTCCGCAGTGTGCAAGAATTGGCAGATAGAAGTCGTCGCAAAATAAAACGCAGGCTGGAAGTCACTCACCGGAAGTGATAATTCATAATCAGAATTTCCAGTTCCGCTTCGGAACTAAAGCCGAGGAAAGAAATCTGCTCCGAATTCACAAGACTCACAGACAAGAATTTGCAGAGGACAAGAATCGCTCGCGGGTGATAATTAAGAAGACCACATTCCAGTTCCGCTTCGGAACTAAATCCGAAAGACACCGAGACCGAACCGCTACTCTTCTTTCGGATTCAGAGAATCGGCGGGGTCGGCCGAAATCGCATCGATGATTTGGCGCCACTTTACTATCATGAAGCCGGGGTCTTCGTCGCTTCGGCTGACCATCGTGCTCGTGATGACGATCGCGACACCTACTGCGATGATCAGCAAAAGAATATATTCAACGACCATTTGGCCGCTTTGGGATCTTAATATTTGACCCCTATTCTTTGCTCCTCTAGATTGAGGCCCACATGTCACTGGCACCGTTAACTCCCCGTCGGGTTTTTTTATGGATGAAAATTGCGGCCCTCGTTGGGATCGCTCTTTTATTTGTTGTCCTCTATAAATTCGGACAACAAAACGAAAGCAAACCCACAGTCCTTCTTAAAAAACCGCAATTCAGCTCCTCAGCTACTTATCGGAAGAATCTTCCTGTCTTTGAATGGGACAATAACCGCGGCCAGACTTTGGGCGCAAAAGACTTTAAAGGCCACTGGACCCTGTTAAACTTTTGGGCGCATTGGTGCTATCCCTGCCACGCCGAGCTTCCACTCCTCAAAGCCGCACTAAACAAAGAACTCGCCAACCCCAACCTTGGCCTAAGAGTCATTCTCGTCAACACCGACAAAGACAACACCGATCACCAAAAACTTGCTGAAGAGTTCGTGCTGCTCCATGGGTTGAACCAACTCAATTTATTCGATCCCTTTGCCCTCTTAAGCCAAAGCTTTGAGGTGAAAGAATATCCTTTTCACATTTTAGTAAATCCAAAAGGCGAGATCGTGTATGCGGATTCGGGCGCCATCGATTGGCAAGCGCCTGAAGTGTTAGAAAGTTTGATTAAGCTTCTGCAAACAGAGCCGGTTGAGGCTCGAGCTGCTTCTCCATCCAAGAGCGAATAAGTGGCTCAACTAAATCAGCTAAGCGGTCAATGTCGGAATCACCAACTGGAGCTTGCACTCCCATGACGACATCCTCACCGAGTGAACCTTCTTCGATGCTCTTATTACTTTTAGGAAACGAGTTCGAATAGGTTTCTTCGTTCGGATAAACCATCAGAAACAAATTCTGCGTCGAGTACTTGAGTGCTTCAGGCAAACTTTCGTACATCGCCTTTAAGCGCTCTTGAATTCGAAAGTAAATCTTGAGAGCCAAAGTCTCTTGATACTGAGCAAAATAAATTCTAACTGGGCCGTCGAAGATCGCGGCGTTAAAGGCTGGTGAATAAAACTGCGACTGAGTCAAAAGCGAAACCGCTTGTCTCATAATTGTCTCCTGTTGCTCCATCTAAGATGCTCCATCAAGAACTTCATGTGCTTGATGCAATTTTACTTGGGAGCGCGTGGGGTCACTCCACTTGGGTGCGCGCACAACCATAGACTAGAAAAGTTTTTTGTTCTTAGGCAAAGACTTTTTTAAGAAATTTTAAGATTTTTTAAGATTTAACGGAAATACGACTTCACCCTGACAATAGACAGATTGAACTGGATGCTGTCCCACTTGGTAAAACAGCTCTTTCCAAGAGGAATCAAGGACGACAAAATCAGCGACTTTTCCCACTTCGAGGCTCCCACGCTCATGATTTAAGCCTAAAGAAGTGGCAGCACCAAATGTGTAGGCCGAAATCACTTCAGCCTGAGTCATCTTCATCTTAAGTCGCGCGAGTACTCCAACCAAAGACAAATCCTGAGTAGGACTTGTACCAGGATTGAAATCAGTGGCAATCGCAACACAAGCTCCGGCGTCGATTAACTTTCGAGCAGGCGGATAATCACACTCTAAATAAAAGTCGGCCGCCGGAAGCAACATCGCCACCGTTTGCGAAGTCCCCATCTTTTGAATGAGTTCATCTGAAATTTTAATCACGTGATCTGCTGACTGAGCTCCGAGTTCAAGTGCTAAGGCCGTTCCACCAGAAAGTGAAAGTTGGTCTGCATGCACCGTCAACTTTAACCCAGACTCTTGAGCTTTTTGAAGCAATCGCTTTGCACTTTGCGATTCAAAGAAACCCTTCTCAATAAAGATATCGATCCGGTCGGCTAAACCTTGCGCAAGAACTTCTGGCAGCAATGTCTTTTCGAGATAGTCTAAGTAGGACTCAAAACTTTCAAACTCACTGGGCTTTGCGTGTGCGCCCAAAAACGTATTCACTATTTTTGGACCACGAAGTGCCCGGCCCACTTGAAGCATTTTAACTTCACTCGCTAAATCTAAACCGTAACCCGATTTTGATTCTAAACAGGTTACACCTTGAGCTAAAAATTTGTCGGCGCGTTTTTGAGCAAGTGCCGTGAGTTCTCCAAAAGAAGCAGCTCGAGTGTGCTTTACGGTCGAAAGAATTCCGCCACCGCGTGCAGCGATCTCTGAGTAACTGACTCCTCGATTGCGCATTTCGAATTCTTCGCTTCGGTCGCCGGCAAAAACCAAATGCGTATGAGCTTCGACAAAAGCGGGAATCACGGTTGCGGCGTTTAAATTGATCGATTCAGCTTTCGATAACTGTGTTGAAGAGAATTTCTCAGAAAGTTTTTTTTCGGGACCTACAAAGAGAATCTTTCCCTGGTCTTCGACTAAACACGCCTCTCTCATAATCCCTAAGTCAGAATCAACCACACGGCGGCCCTTCTTTTGGGCCACACCACTTAGACTTAAGAGTTCTTTGATTCCTCGGTAAATTCGCAACTTAATCTCCAGTGTCCTATACCCTAAAAACATAGCAGTCCGAGGCCTGCTCGCCTACCTCAAATTGTGCAAATTTCAAGGGTGAATAGGAGTTCATCATCCACGTCACTCGATCTCACTCCAAATACTTCTGAATCAGAGCCTAGAGCTTTAAAGTTCAAAAATCGTGGCCTCTCCCTTGCTAATATCTCTCCGCACGACGGTCAATTTAAGGAGAACTCAGTGAACAAAATGAAGTCCTTTTACTCTGCACTCGCTCTCACTGCCCTTGCGGTCAATTTGCTCGGCTGCGAAATGAAGAAAAACCTCGACGAAATGCACGACAACACAAAAGAGATGGGCGAAACCACCAAAAGTATGGAGAAAACCACCACTCAGATGGCAGGTCGCACTGACGAGATGTATGTGGGTCTAAGAGAAGGCGAAACCACTGCAGCTCAAGACGAGGCCTTTGATAGCTTAATTCATGAACCCGGGACAAATTCAAAAGTCGCCAACGCGGCTAAATACTTTGGCGCGATGGAGTTTCAATACTGGTACCCCTGGCCCACCGAGACCGAAGCGGACCGCGAGCTTCTTTATTTAAAAAATGTTGAAAGCTTTTTCGCGAAGATCGACGACCTTATTAAAGACGATATGCCAGTATGGGAGCTTTGGCCCTCAGAACAATGGACGGCGCTCTCGGCTCTTGCGGTTGCCATGAGCAAAGTGAGCTTTCGCCAGATTTCGTTAGCAAAGAAATACAAGTTTGAAGCAGTTTCGTTTTATGACCTGATGAAAGATGGCCTCAATGCCAAGGCCGATTATCTTGCAGGAAAACAAATTCCCGAATACCAGGTGAGAGTTTTAAGAAACGAAACCAAAGTTCGCTATCTCCTTCAACTTCGTCATAACTTCTTTAAAGCGATTGTTCTTTCGAGCCTGACTAAACTCGAAGAAGCTTGGAACGATAAAGTTTGGCTTGCAACTTTTGGGTGGTCCGTTGAAATGGAGAAAATGCAAGACGCCGAAATTCGTCAGCTTAACGAATGGCTTTGGAAGTCAGCTGAAACTCAAATTTACATGAAGAGCATTAAGGAACCGATTGTTCATAATGAAATGATCAACCATATTTTTAGCCGTGGTGAATTGAAGCTTAACTCTCAGAATATTACGCCTTCGATGACCTTGATCCAAGACGACAGTCTGGTGGCACTCGAAGATCTACATTCAGTTAAAAAGACGGATGCCCTCGCCTCTTTCGTAGGAATGCTCCCGAGAGTTTTAGGTGTGCAAGGTCCGTGGCTCAATCAGCCGCAAGAACAAGGCCCTATTGTTCCTGTATATTTTAAGCGCTGGTAAACTCATCTAACAAACTAAGCCGCGAACAAAAGCCGCGGCCTAAAGCCAAGGCGACTTTACGTCTCTCTCCTTGGCAACTTCGATTGCGGTTTCATAACCCGCGTCCACGTGCCGAAAGATTCCCATTGCAGGGTCTGCCGTTAACACGCGCTCTAATCTTTTATCTGCAGCAGCGGTTCCGTCTGCGACGATCACTTGGCCTGCATGAAGCGAATATCCAATTCCGACTCCGCCCCCGTGATGAAAGCTCACCCAAGTTGCGCCGCAGGCGGTGTTTACTAAAGCATTTAAAATCGGCCAATCGGCCACCATATCTGAGCCATCTTTCATCGCTTCGGTTTCGCGATTTGGAGAGGCAACTGAGCCGCAATCTAGATGATCGCGACCAATGACAAGTGGAGCTTTTACTTTCCCTTCGCGGACTAACTTATTAAATAAAAGTCCAGCTTTGGCGCGCTCACCATATTCAAGCCAGCATATTCGAGCAGGCAAACCTTGGTATTGGATTCTTTCTTCGGCCATATCAAGCCAGCGTAGCAAATGCTTTTTATGCGGAAACAATTCTCTTAAAGCATCATCAGTGACTTTAATATCTTGAGGGTCACCCGAAAGTGCGACCCAACGAAAAGGCCCACTGCCTTTACAAAATAAAGGCCGAATATATTCAGGCACAAAACCCGGAATATCAAAAGCGTTCTCGACTCCTTCATCTTGAGCCATCGCGCGAATGTTATTGCCGTAATCAAACGTGATCGCACCTTTAGCCTGCATAAAAAGCATTCCACGAACATGTTTGGCCATGCTGAGTTTGGCCTGCTTTACGTAGCCCCTAGGATCACTTGCACGAAATTTTGCAGCAGCCTCTAAAGTGTAACCTTCAGGAATATAGCCCAGCAGTGGATCATGCGCCGAAGTTTGGTCAGTTAAAATATCTGGAGTAAAATCGCGCTTAATCAGTTCATGAATGACTTCAGACATATTGCCAAGGAGTGCGACTGACTTTGCTTCGCCCGACTTCTTCCATTTCACTATCAGCTCAAGCGCCTCATCAAGCGAAGTGGTCGCGACATCGACGTACTTGGTATCAAGTCTTCTTTTAATTCTGGCAGGATCAACTTCAACGGCAAGAACACTCGCTCCCGCAAAAACTCCGGCAAGTGGTTGAGCGCCACCCATTCCGCCAAGTCCCGCAGTTAAAATGCTTCGGCCCTTTAACGAGCCACCGAAGTGCCGCACTCCTGCTTCGACAAAAGTTTCGTAGGTACCTTGAATGATGCCTTGAGTGCCGATGTAAATCCAAGAACCGGCCGTCATTTGGCCGTACATCATGAGACCCTTTTTATCGAGCTCATCAAAAACTTCCCAAGTCGCCCACTTCGGAACTAAATTTGAATTTGCCAAAAGCACACGGGGCGCATCTTCATGTGTGCGCAAAACACCGACGGGTTTTCCGGACTGAATTAAAAGTGTTTCGTCATTTTCTAAAGTTTTAAGACAGCTTAGGATTTTTTCGTAGCATTCCCAGTTACGAGCCGCTTTCCCCCGCCCACCATACACAATGAGCTCTTCAGGAATCTCGGCATTAGCCGGATCTAAGTTGTTTTGAATCATGCGGTAAGCGGCCTCTTGAAGCCAGCCTTTACAATTGAGCTTCGAGCCTTGAGGGGCGTGAATATTTGAACGATCAATTTTTAGCATTCAAGTTCTCCCACACTGTTTCGGACCGCATCCATGAGCTTATTAGAGCGAATAAGTTGCTTAATGATCTCGATATCTTTTGAAAAGACTCGGTCTTTTTCTGCAAAAGAAACCTCTTTACGGATAACATCGTAAGCCGCTTTAACTCCCGCAGCAGGCTTAAGTGGTTTTAAGAAATCCATTGCTTGGGCCGCACACAAAAATTCCATGGCCGCAATATTTTCGGCGTTGCGAACAATTTGGCCGAGTTTTCGAGCGGCAATAGTCCCCATGCTCACGTGATCTTCTTTATCAGCTGACGTGGGAATAGAATCGACAGAAGCCGGGTGAGCCAAAATTTTATTCTCACTCACCAATGAGGCCGCAGCTACTTGCACAATCATCATTCCTGAATTGAGTCCACCGTGAGGAGCTAAGAAGGCCGGAAGCTCTGACATAACTGGATTAATTAACTTCTCAATTCTGCACTCAGAAATACTCGCCAAGGCCGAAACCGCAATGCCTAAGAAATCCAAAGCAAAGGCTACGGGTTCACCGTGAAAGTTACCGCAAGACAAGACTTTGTTCTCTTTATCAAAAACAAGAGGATTATCAGTGCTTGAATTGGCTTCGATTTCTAATACGCCGATGACATGATTTAAACTGTCTTTTGCCGCTCCATGAACCGCCGGCATACAGCGAAGTGAATAAGCGTCTTGAACACGGTTGCAGTCTTCGTGGCTCATTGAGATTTCAGAAGACGGCCCCAAGAGTTTAAGTAAATTTCGTGCAGTCTTGGCTTCGCCCGGATGA